>NZ_JBNPJV010000104.1:0-67360 GCF_050312585.1 Pseudomonas sp. R19M | reverse complement strand
AGTAGGTCATCGTCAAGATTAAATTCCGAAACCCCATTTGCGAAAGCAGATGGGGTTTTGTTTTGGGCGATCGAAAAGTGGCAAGCTGGCTGCGGCGCGGCGCCAGTGGGTTCAAGCCAATTGTCTTGAGCCGCGTGTGTCAGCACAATTACTCATCCCACGAGCCCCGCGCGCCTAACCTATCGGGCATCGGTCGCAAACATGTCCCCCTATGGCTTGAAGCCTTTCTAGAGCCAAAGTCCGTGTTCACCTGACAAAACACATGCCGTTGGGGAAATCGATGCAAAGTGTTTCTGCATTTTTGGTATGGTGCAGTACATTTTCACAAGGATTGATCTTTATCCGCAGGATGCGGCGTCGACCCTCTTCAACGAGATGCTGTAGAAATGCCTGAAGCGATACCGATCAAAGATCACGAAAAAGAAAACCGTTTGGTCAACAAGCGTCTGTTCGCCTGCGCGCTGCTGGTGATTGGTATCACCTGTGCCCTGGTGGGGCGCCTGTATTTTCTGCAAGTGGTGCAATACGACTACCACTCCACGATTTCAGAAAACAACCGGGTCCACGTACTGCCGATCACGCCGACCCGTGGTTTGATCTATGACCGCAATGGCGTCGTGCTGGCTGATAACCGCCCCAGCTACAACCTGACGATCACCCGAGAGCGTACTACCGACCTCAAGGGCGAGTTGGATGCCATCGTCAATCTGCTGCACCTACCCGCCGAAGACCGTGCAGTGTTCGACAAGGCGCTGAAACAAGCGCGCCATCCGTTTGTGCCCGTTACGCTATTTTATGAACTGACTGAAGAACAGATTGCCGTTTTGGCCGTCAACGAATTTCGTCTGCCAGGCGTGGACGTTGAGCCGCAGTTCGTGCGGCACTATCCGTTGGGCCCGCATTTCGCTCATTCGATCGGCTACGTCGGTCGCATCAACGAAAAAGAATCCAAGTCCCTCGATTCTGTGGAATACCGCGGTACCCAGTCCATCGGCAAGACCGGCATCGAGCGGTTCTATGAGTCTGAGCTGCATGGCCATGTCGGCTATGAGGAGGTCGAGACTAACGCTCAGGGCCGCGTATTACGCGTTCTCAAGCACACCGACCCGATCCCCGGCAAAAACATCGTGCTGAGCCTCGACGTCAAACTCCAGGAGGCCGCCGAAGAGGCCCTGGGCGACCGTCGCGGCTCGGTGGTGGCACTTGATCCACGTACGGGCGAGGTGCTCGCCATGGTCAGCAAGCCGAGCTTCGACCCGAACCTGTTCGTCACCGGTATCAGCTTCAAGGAATACGCCGCGCTGCACGATTCCATCGACCGTCCGCTGTTCAACCGCGTGTTGCGCGGTCTTTACGCGCCCGGCTCGACCATCAAGCCGGAAGTGGCCATCGCCGGTCTCGACAGTGGTGTCGTCACCGCTCAAACCCGAGTGTTCGACCCTGGTTACTATCAGTTGCCCGACTTTGACCACAAATACCGAAACTGGAATCACAGTGGCGACGGCTGGGTGGATATGGACGCGGCAATCATGCGTTCCAACGACACCTATTTTTACGACCTGGCCCACAAACTCGGGATTGACCGGTTGCATGACTACCTGGCGGAATTCGGTCTTGGTCAGAAAGTCTCCCTGGATATGTTCGAGGAGTCTGCTGGCCTGATGCCGTCTCAAGCCTGGAAGCGCGCCACACGGCGCCAACCCTGGTTCCCGGGGGAAACCGTGATCCTGGGTATCGGCCAGGGTTATATGCAAGTCACGCCACTGCAATTGGCCCAAGCCACCGCGTTGATCGCCAACAAAGGTGTGTGGAACCGACCGCATCTGGCGAAGACCATCAACGGTGTGCCTCCAGTGGATGAACATCCGATGCCCAACGTAGTCCTCAAGGACCCGCGTGATTGGGAACAGGTCAATCACGGCATGCAGCTTGTGATGCACGACCCGCGTGGTATCGCACGGGCCGCGGCGCAAGGTGCGCAATACCGCATCGCCGGCAAGAGCGGTACGGCGCAGGTGGTCGCGATCAAGCAAGGCGAACGTTACGACCGTAACAAAACCCTGGAGCGCCATCGCGACAACGCCTTGTTCGTCGGGTTTGCCCCGGCGGAACATCCGGAGATCGTCATCTCGGTCATGATCGAGAACGGTGAGGCTGGTGGCCGAGTCGCCGGTCCCGTGGTACGTCAGATCATGGATGCCTGGCTACTCGATCAAGAGGGGCACTTGAAACCCCAATATGCCGCGCCGGCCAAAGCCCCCGGCGACCCGCACGTCTAAGCCGGGGCAGGTCAGGCTGGTCGCGCCACGCACTCCAAATCCTCATGAGCCAGCCACGGCACATCGTGGCTCGTCCAGATATGCGAAGTGGGCCTGACGCCCGGGTCATCATCTAGCGTCGCCACTCGAACGATCACATGGGGCTGATGCCCGCGTTCCGCCATCAGATGTGATCCGCAACGTGAGCAGAAATGTCTCAGCTTGCCCGGCGACGATTCAAACGCCGACAGCAGTTCCTTACCCTGTATCCAGCGAAAGTGCTCACGCATCACCCCGGCAGTGGCGACGAACGCAGCTGCATGGGTTTTGCGGCAACTGTCACAGTGGCAATGGCTGATAGGCATGTCGAGGCTGTCCACCTGATAGCGCACAGCTTTGCAGAAGCAACTTCCGTTCAACGGGTCAGTCATAAAGTACGGCGGCCGTGTCGAGGGTAGGGGCACCATCATCGCGCATAACTCAAGGTTGCGCATTGATCGATGTCGCCTACTGTCAATGGAGGAGGTGACTTATGCTTGTATTAGATCGCATCGAACGGAAAGTCCTGCTCAACGCTTCACGCAAACAGATCTGGGAGGCCCTGACCGACGCCGAAAAGTTTGGCAGTTGGTTCGGCATTGCCCTCAAAGGCAAGAGCTTCGTCGCGGGTGAAACCATCGAAGCCCCGATTACTTACCCCGGTTATGAACATGTGATGTGGAAGGCCAAGATCGAACGCATCCTGCCGCAAACCCTGTTTTCCTTCTGCTGGCATCCTTACGCGATCGAGCAGGACATCGACTACGACAAGGAGTCCCCGACACTGGTGGAGTTCACCCTTGAGGACCGTGCGCCGGGCATTCTGCTGCGGGTTGTCGAGTCCGGGTTTGATGCTATCCCTGCCGCCCGCCGCCAAAAAGCCTTCAAGATGAACTCCCGTGGCTGGGACGAGCAAATGGGTAATATCGAAACTTACTTGGGCCAATCCCGCCGAGCCTGACCCCACGGGCATCAGTATTGATGCCCGTGTTCACTTGAGTCAGCCTTCGTGAGCGGTGATGACTTCCAGGGTACTCGGATAACCCTGCTCGTTAGAAACTCATCTGCCATTGACCGACCAGTGCGTTGTTACGGCTGCTGCTGCCGAGTTCGCCGTTGTACCCGACACTAAACCTCTGCTGTGCAGACAAGCCAACATCCACCCCCACTTCGACCATCAAGCTGTCGCGGTCCAGTGCGCTGCCTTCAACACTGAAGGCGTCACCGCCGACCAAGAATGCCTGGCGTGTTTCACTGTCGACATTGCCATACAGGTGCCGCCAACCGAGAGTGGCGCGGGGTGTGAGGCTGATGCCATTGTCCAGCTGGCTGAGATGAGCTACGCGTGCGCCGAAGGTGCTGCTGAGGTTATCCAGAGTTTGGGCACTCACCTTGAGTGAAGCATCGCCGCCTTTTTCGGAATAGCTGTCGCGGTGATAGCGCTGGTAACCGAGGTTGGCGAACGGCTCAATGCTGAATCGACCGCTGCCCAAGGCGTAACCCAATTCGGCAAAGGCTTGTTGGCTGTCGGCATTGTAGTCACCCTTGGGGCGATCGCTGAAACCTTCGAATGCCACCGTGCGTTTGTTATCGCCCGTGTGATGGCTGTACGCAGCGCCCAATCGCAGGGCGAGCGGGCCATCCTGGCGCACGGCGTACGCCCCTACGTGCCAACTGCGCAATGTGTTGTCGACGTTGTGGCTGTCGATGTCAGTCTTCGAATAACCGCCCAATACGCCCAAGCGCCAGAGGGATGACAATGACCAATCCACGCCCAGCAGACTGCCTTGGGTGCGCTGTTGCGAGGCGTCGGTGCCGTGCTGGCCGTCGAGTTTGCCGTAGCTACCGATACCTTGCAGCCACACGCGAGCGCGGGCGTGCGGGTCATTGAGGTTGCGGGCGCTGCTGGGGATACCGGTGGCTGCCAACGCCGGGGTTTGCGTCGATTCAAGTCCAACCAGCAAGCTGGAACTACTGCTCATCTGGCGCATGGCTGACAGCATCGACGTACCGACCTGGGCGCTGGCCGCCAGAGTGGCGCTGGCCAGGTTAGCGTAGCTACTGCCTGCCAGGGCTTCGATGGCGGCACTGGCGGTTAATTCGGAAGTGCCCAGCAATGCGTCGTAGAGTGGATTTGGATTGGGAATCATGGATGGGTAGGGATACGAGCCGTCCCAGTTTTTCCAATGGCTCCAAGTGATCGACTCGATGCTGTTTGCCGCGCGGGCAGCGTTGGCGGTGCGGGCGTAGTCGATGAATTCTATATCGTTGCGGGTGTAGCTCAGGTTCACTTGGTTGTTTTCGTAGCTGAGTTTCGGCAACAGGAAGGCGTAGCCCGGCAGGTAGGACTCATCGAAGGTGCCTGTGATACTGCCTGCTTGCAATATCGTATAGGTGCTGTGCCATGGATACTCCATCACCGAATAACCTGGTTGAAGCGACAAATAGGCGCCATTAAGTTGGGCATTACCGGCAACATGGGTCGTTGCTGCGCTACCGTCTGAGCGGGTTACGAATTCGAATGTAGAGCCTGGATTCATGACTAGGTTGCCGTTGACCTGTGGAGCCCCCACGACGGTGTCAGTGATCAATCGCCCGTTGATGATCAGGTTATTCAGTGAGCCTCGACCCTTGTAATAGGCGCCTGGGTCGACTATCACGTCGCCGGCGATGCCGCCCTGATTATTCAGGATGGCACCAGAAGTTACGCGTGCGCCTTCTCTGAAGTCATTGTGACCATTGAGTACCCAGTACCCGCCATTGACTTTCAAAGTGTCGAAGTTCCGTGTTGTTTCAACCGTCCCATCAAGCGCTCGTTCCGGGTCCCAGTAATAATTGGAGCCTTCCAGAATCATCGTGTTATGCCCCGACCCGCCATCGACCAAGCCCTCAAACCGGGCGCCACGGTACAGCGTCAGAGTGTCATTGCCGCCGCCCAGGTCAAGGGCCACACCGTTGCCGCCACTGATCAGGCCACCGTTGTGCACCTGATCGTCAAAGTCGCCAATGAACCGTGCGCCGTACCCGTTGAGTCCGCGCAAGTCGACGAAGTTTCTGAACTCCATGGCGCCCGATGCTGGCCCGTCATGGCCATCGCTGACCAGCAGGCCATTGTCGGCGCCAGTGATGGAGCCGGTACGCGGCGTAACGAAGTCGTACGTTCCCCCATTGAACATATAACCGCCTCCGACGGATACACCGTCGCTGGTATTGTTCCGGCCGTTTTTGTTTACGCCACTGGCGCCGGTGGCTCGAATATCGCCTGGGTTGTAGATGTAGGCGATGCCACCAATTCGCACTCCGTCGCCATTGACGTTCTCCAGCCGGCCATCTCGGCTGCCAGTGATCGTGCCGTAATTGTAAACATTGCCGTTACCAGCAACGGAAAGCCCCGCACCGTTACGTCCGATAAGTGTGCCTGAGTTGCTCAGCGTATCGATCTGATCGCCGGAGATACCATGGAGGCCACCTGAGATCACGCCCGCGTTTTCGAAGCGCACAGTATTCCCGTGGCCTAGGTTGACTGCGTCGAATCCAGCTCCGCTAGTGATAGCGCCGTCATTGCGAATGAAGACATCGCGCTGCCCTTCAGGAAGGTTTTTGCGTATGTCGACGGCCGTAGCAGTACTGTTAATACTGCCGGTTTTGGTCACTGCAAGGCTGGGATCAAAAAAGGCGCCACTGCCCACGGTCTGGGCCGTTGTGGTTGGCGTATCAATCAGGATTTGCGCATGGCTGGCTTCAGTGAACCAGGCACTCGAAACAATCAACGAAATAGGTAGGGTGAGACGGCGGGGTACGAACGACATGCGCGAAATCCTTCTCTATAATCGCGCTATTTTCCTATATAGCCATTTGATATTGCCAGCCCATTCTAATAATCAAATGCGCTGACAACCGATGCAGTGGGCGGGGTGATTAGAAATCCACCGTCGCCGACAACTTCGCCACCCGCGGATCGCCTTGGGTCAAAAAGACGAATGCCGAGTAGAATCACGCTCTGAAAGCGATTCCTGAGGTGCGGTACGTTGGATTTACAGCAGGGTTTTGTCCTGACCCGGCATTGGCGCGACACTCCGGCAGGCACGGAGGTCAGTTTCTGGCTGGCCACGGACCATGGCCCGCGGTGTATCCGGCTGCCCGTGCAGACCTCGGTGATGTTCATTCCTCAGGCCCATCGCAAGCCGCTGGATTGGCTGCTCAAAGGCGAGCGTGATATCGAATTGCGCCCGTTGCAGCTGTGCGACTTTCATCATCGTCCGGTGCTGGGCCTCTACACTCGCCAGCATCGCCAATTGATGGACTTGGAAAAGCGCCTGCGTGCCGCCGGTGTCGATGTCTACGAAGGCGACGTACGCCCACCGGAGCGCTACATGATGGAGCGCTTCATCACCGCACCCGTGTGGTTCGGTGGCACGCCTGATGCAATGGGCGTGTTGGGCGATGCGCAGATGAAACCCGCGCCTGACTACCGCCCGCCGCTCAAGCTGGTATCCCTCGACATCGAGACCACCGCCCAGGGCGATCTCTATTCCATTGCTCTTGAAGGCTGCGGCGAGCGTCAGGTGTACATGCTCGGCCCACCCAACAAAACCGCTGCGGTAGATTTCAAGCTCGACTACTGCGAGACCCGCGCCCAACTGCTCGAACGCCTCAACCTGTGGCTTGCCACCCATGACCCCGATGCGATCATCGGCTGGAACCTGGTGCAGTTCGACCTGCGCGTGCTGCATGAGCACGCCCAGCGTCTCAATGTACCGTTGTTGCTGGGGCGCGGCGGTGAAACCATGACGTGGCGCGAACACGGCAGCCGCAATCACTACTTCGCGGCGGCAGCGGGGCGGTTGATCATCGACGGCATCGAGGCACTGCGTTCGGCCACTTGGAGTTTCGAGTCCTTCAGCCTGGAAAACGTCGCGCAAACCCTGCTCGGCGAAGGCAAGGACATCTCCACACCCTATCAGCGCATGGACGAAATCAACCGCATGTTTGCCGAGGACAAGCCCGCCCTGGCACGCTACAACCTCAAGGACTGCGAATTGGTCACACGGATTTTCGCCAAGACCGACTTGCTCAAGTTCCTGCTGGAGCGGGCCAGCGTCACTGGGTTGCCGGCCGACCGTAGCGGCGGCTCCGTCGCCGCCTTCACCCATTTGTACATGCCGCTGATGCACCGCCAGGGCTTTGTCGCCCCGAACCTGGGCGACAAACCACCCCAGGCCAGCCCCGGCGGGTTTGTCATGGACTCGCGTCCCGGTCTGTACGAGTCGGTATTGGTGCTGGATTACAAAAGCCTCTATCCGTCGATCATCCGCAGCTTCCTGATCGATCCGGTGGGCTTGATCGAAGGCCTCAAGCACCCCGAAGACAGTGCGTCAGTGGAAGGCTTTCGCGGTGCGCGGTTCTCTCGCACCCGCCATTGCCTGCCGTCCATCGTCGCTCGTGTTTCCGAAGGCCGTGAAGTGGCCAAGCGTGAACACAACGCTCCGTTGTCCCAGGCCCTGAAAATCATCATGAACGCCTTCTATGGTGTGCTCGGTTCCAGCGGCTGCCGGTTCTTCGATACGCGGCTGGCTTCGTCGATCACGATGCGTGGGCACCAGATCATGCGCCAGACGCGCAAGCTGGTCGAAGCCCAGGGTTACGAAGTGATTTACGGTGACACGGATTCCACCTTTGTCTGGCTGGGCAAAGCCCATTCCCAAGCCGATGCCGGCCGCATCGGCCAGGCGCTGGTCCAGCACGTCAACGCTTGGTGGCGTGAGCATTTACAGCGCGAATTCGGCCTGCAAAGTGCTTTGGAGCTGCAATACGAAACGCACTTCAGCCGTTTCCTCATGCCGACCATTCGCGGCGCGGAGGAGGGCAGCAAAAAGCGCTACGCGGGCTTGGTCGTGCGCGATGATGGCAGTGAGGAAATGGTCTACAAGGGCCTGGAAACCGTGCGCAGCGACTGGTCGCCCCTGGCGCGGCAGTTCCAGCAGGAACTCTACCGGCGCATCTTCCATCGCCAGCCCCATCAGGACTACGTGCGCGACTACGTGCGGCGCACCTTGAGCGGTGAGTTCGATGAACTGCTGATCTACCGCAAGCGCCTGCGTCGTCAATTGGATGACTACGAACGCAACGTGCCACCGCATGTACGCGCTGCACGCCTGGCCGATGACTACAACGACCGCCTGGGCCGCCCGCGCCAGTACCAACGCGGTGGCTGGATCAGCTATGTGATCACGCTCAACGGCCCGGAACCGCTGGAGGTGCGGCAGGCGGCGATCGACTACGACCATTACGTCACACGGCAATTGCAGCCGGTGGCCGATGCGATCCTGCCGTTCGTCAACGACGATTTCGGCACCCTGGTCGGCGGGCAAATGGGCCTGTTCTAAAACACTTGCCGAAGCGCCGCGCAAGCCTGCACTCTTGCCCTCTGACGACCACTCGCAGACGGCGCAGCTCTCCATGACCCAGATCACCTTGACCGGCACTATCGTCGAACTCCAACCCTTGCAGCTCGAACACACAGCGGCCTTGCTCCAGGCCGCCGCCGACGGTGAGTTGTGGAACCTCAAGGTTACCAACGTCCCCGGCCCGGACACCATCGACGCGTACATGGCGACCGCCTTGGCCGGGCGTCATGCCGGTACGGTCATGCCCTTCACCATCGTGCGCAAGAGCACTGGCGAGGTCGTGGGCAGTACGCGCTTCTGGAAGATCGATCGGGTCAACCGCAAGCTGGAGATCGGCCACACCTGGCTGGCGCAATCCACTCAGAAATCGGCAATCAATACCGAGGCCAAGCTGTTGTTGCTCAGCTACGCCTTCGATGTGCTCGACTGCGTGCGCGTGCAATTCACCACCGACGAACTCAACGAAAACTCTCGCGCAGCCATCCTGCGTCTGGGCGCCGTGCAGGAAGGCATCGTGCGTCACGAACGCATCATGCCGGACGGGCGCAAGCGCAACTCGGTGCGCTTCAGCATCATCGACTCGGAGTGGCCGCAGGTGAAGGCGAACTTGCAGGCCAGACTAGTGCGATAAACCAGGGGGAACGCCCATGTATACGCTCTACGGTACCGACGATTCCGGCTCATGCATGATCGAAATTGCCCTGCAACGTTGTGGGGTACCGTGGCACCGGGTAGAGGCCAGCTCCTGGCAGGAGGGCGAGGGCACCGAAGCCCTGGCCCGTATCAACCCACTCAAGCAGATTCCCACGCTGGTCACCCCCGATGGGCAGGTGCTGACTGAAAGCGCTGCCATCCTGATCTACCTGGGCATGGCGTTTCCCGCGTCGGATCTATTGGCCGGCAACCGCGCGCAGATCCTGCGCGGCCTGCTCTACATCGCCGCCAATTGCTATTCGGCGATCGGCATCATCGATTATCCGCAGCGCTGGCTGGGTAATGCGGATGAGGCGCTGCAGGCGCAACTGGTCAGTGGTACGCGACGCTATCTGCATCAAGCCTGGGTGGTGTTCGCCGATCAATTTGCCGAACAGTTGTTCGCCCCCGGCAATGTGCCGAACGCCCTGGGCATCATGGCGGCCGCGGTTTCGCACTGGGATGAGGCGCGTGAGGTATTGACCGCCTTGGCGCCAAGCTTCGCCCAGAGTCTGGCGCACGTGGATGCTGACCCCATCGTGGCACCGGTGTTCGCCCGGCATTGGCCTCTGTGGGAAGTCTCATAATGTTTCCGCAATCAGAAGAAACAATGGCGCCTGACCCCATCCAAGCCCTTGCGTCGTGGGCGTCCTGTCCTACTCTTTCGTAAAGCGGTGTAGGAATCATCCTTGAATTTGACTGTCGCACACATGAAACTCAAGAACCCTGCATGGAATTCAAAGGAGGTGCGCATGCTCATCCGGTCGCTGACCCTGGCTACCTTGATGGCTTTAACGGGGCCGCTGTTGGCCGCTGAGGATATCAACCCGCTCAAGCAAGACATGGGCAAGACCCGTCCGCTGGTGGTTGTGGAGCTTGATTCCGGAAACTCCACCTTGGCGACTCTTCAGAAACAACTGAGCGAGCCCGCCACCAAACAATCCTTTGAAGAACGCAATATGGTGTTCTACACCGTGAAGTTCGGCAGCATCGGCGCTGAAGGGGAAAAGTTTGCCAAGGAAGCCAAGGACAACAAGAAGCTGACGCCGCCGGAAACCAATGCGTTGATCCGGGCCCTCAAGCTGGGTGCCGGCAGCGGGACCAAGGTGATCCTGATCGGCAAGGACGGCGAGAAAAAAATCGAGAAGACCGTGCCACCGGATACCCTCGATTTGAAGGAGTTCTTCAGCGCCATCGACCAGATGCCCCAGGCCGAAAAAGACCTTGCGGCACCGGCTGAACCGGAACCTGCCGCAGCGCCTCCAGCCAAGGGCGCCAAATCGGCCAAGCCCGGCAGTAAGCCCGCCGCGTCACAACTTGATGACTGAACATGCATGACAAGTGTGGGAGCGAGCAAGCCCGCTCCCACATCGTATGAGTGGTATTTTCAACTTTTCGGGGCTTTGCGCACCGGAAACGGAAAGTAGAAGAACCGCAAGACCGCCACACGCTTGATCACTTCCCCAATCATCAGCGGTACCACCACCGCGATCACCAGGCCCAGACAGGCCGACATGAACGGATGCAGGCCCAGGCGCTCCATGAGGTCCACGGCCTTGTGCTGGATTTCCCCGTGAAAGATCAACACGATCAGCGTTGACTGGCCGATATACGTCATCATGCGGGTCAATAGAGGCGATACCATCAGCACCCGTGCCAGCGCCCAGCACATATACACGCCGATCACCGCCAGCAGACTGGTCCACAACCAGTGGTCATAGCGTCGTTGCGCCAGGTCCATGGTGTCGCGGCTGTAAACAAACACGGCGGCGAACAGGGCGATGGAAATCACCAGGGTCAGCAGCGAGCCCTCATGCCTGCGTAGCCAGTCGCGCAGCAGGTAACCGTAGATAAAATAGGTGCTGCTGATCAGGGTGACTTCGAGGCTGAAGGGCAGGCCAGGCATCGTCCAGGTTTGCCCGCCTATGGTCACCGGTACTTGCCAGAACCACGGCAGTACCCAGATGCCGAGCAACAGTTGCGCGACCATCAGCAGGCAACTCGCTAGCAACGGCAACTTCAGATGCTGGATCAGGCGCAGCATTAACCAACTGAACAGAATCGCCACCCAGAAGTGCGGTAAAAACCACAGCGCTTGCCACGGAATAGTGTCCACCGAGGCGTACAGCACGCCGCCCACATCCGGCAACAGGGGCTGCCCGCGCAGTAAATCGCGTACGAGCACATACATCAGCATGGTGAAGAAAAACGGCTTGAGCAGGCCATCGGCCTTGCGCACCGCCATCTCCACAAACGGCTGTTCGGGCTTGAAAAACACGCCGGACAGGAAGAAGAACAATGGCAACACAAACGAGGCGAGTATTGGATAGAGCAGGTCCAGGGAGTTGGCGACAAACCAACTATGGCCATACACGATCACCAGGATGCCGATGCCTTTGGCGATATCCATTTGAATCCAGCGTTGTTTCACGTAACGACTCCTGATCGATCATTCATGCCTTGCGCCACGGCTTCAGCCACAGCCCCATGCCCAGCAACACCACGGTGCCTGCCAGGGTACTCAGCCCCAGTTGCAGCCACACGCCTTCAATTGAAAACAGCCCCAGCGCGGCCGCGCCCATGACCAACGCACTCAGCAGCCACTGCCGCGCCCAGGGCAGGGCGGCGAGCAATGCCTGGCGCTGCATCAGCAACAGTGCCGTGCACATCACCCCGGCCAATGCGGCCAGCGGAATGCCCGCCAGGCCAAACACAAAGGGCAAGGCCGCGAGCAACAGCACATTGACCAGGCTACCGAGCAACTCGCACCGCAGCGGCTGTCGCGTGTCGCCGGCGGCGTAGGCATAGCGCGCAAGCAGGGCGTTCCAGGCGCCGAACACCAGCGGTACGGCGAACCAGGCCAGCAGCAATGGCAACGGTGAATCCGCCGATTGCTTGGGCAGCAGCAAGGCGACCAGGCTGGGCGCCGCCGCGACCAGGCCGACGCCGGCCGGCAAGGTCAACACGCTGGCGCTCTCCAGGCCGCGCTTGAGCAAAGCCAGGCGCTCATCGCCCTGGCGGCGGCTCATCATGCCCAGCAGCACCTGGTTGAGGCTCATCAGTGCAATCAGCGGCAGGTTCATCAACTTGCGCGCCAGGTTGACCCACGTCACCGCGCCTTCACCCAGCAGCGAGGCCACCAGCCGCTCGATCAACGCCAAACCTTGGCTGGCACCGTTGCTCAGCAGCAGTGGCCCGATGCGTTGCCCCAGCTCCTGCAACGGCGTGATGCTCAACTGCCAGCGCCATGGCCGCCACCCTTGGCGCCAGATCGACGGCAGCAAGGCCAGTGGCATCAACAGGCTACCGGCCAGGCAGGCCAAGGCCAGTGCGCGAGGTTCAGTCGCGGTGCCTGCCAGCGCGAGGTAAGTCACCGGCGGCAAGTTGAACAACAGCGAGCCCAAGCCCGCCAGCACAAAACGCTCGCTTGCCTGCAACGGAATACTGAATAGCGCATGCAGCATCAAGCCCGGCACGCACCAGGCCACGACCTGTAAATTACTCGCCGCCAGGGCCGTCGCGCTGGCCGCCAGCCCCGGGCCGAGTAGCTGCACCAGCCAGGGGGCCAACAGCGTCAACAACAGGCTGGTCATCAGCGCAATCAGCAGCAACGCGGGAAACAACACCGCCAGCCAATCCAGGCGTTCGCCGTCCTTGCGTTGCAGGTACAGCGGCAAGGCAGCGGCGCTCAACACACCGCCGGCCAACGACATGCGCAACGCCTCAGGCAAGAACAGCGCGATCAGGAAGGCGTCACTACGCTCCCCGGCGCCCCAGGCCGCCACCAGCAGCCACTCGCGCGCGAACCCCAGGCACAGGCCCAGCAGGGTCGCCAGGGTCAGCCAGACGGCGGAACCGAGCATGCTTAAGGCCGCACGCCGTCAAGCAACGGTTTGCGATACGCCACGGTCTTGTCCTGCGGCAGGCGTGCCGGAAACAAGCGGCGTGCTTCCAGCACGTTGATGCCCACCATCAGCCAGAACAGCGCCACCATCACCACGGCAAAACTGAAGTAGTGGTCAAACAGACCGCTGACCAACGCTGACAGGATCCCCGCCGTGCTACCCAGCCACAGCGCGTTGTCCTTGGTCAGGCGGATCGGGCCGGCTTCCGGGCGTGCTTCACGCCACCAGCGCACGGTGACCGCTACAAACAGCAGCATGCCGACGATGCCCGTCTTGTAGATGAAATTCAGCCACAGGTTGGAAATCCCCAGCAGGTGCGTGCCCGGCACGGGCGGATCGACCTTGAAACCAATACCGAACGGATAGGCCGCCACCGCTTGAGGGAACATGCGGTATTCATCGACACGGACCTCGGTACTGGCGTTGCTCGACGAGAAGATCGTCGCCAGGCGGTCCTGCAATGGCGGGTAGGCCATCACCAGCGCCACGGTCAGTACCGCGCCGACCATCAGCAAGCGCCCGGTGTATGGCACGCGGCGCGTGGCCATCCAGATCAACACCAACGCCAGACTGACCATTGCCCCACGGCTACTGGCCAGCAGCAACGCCGCCGCCCCCAGGCATGCCACGCCCAGGCCCAGCGCACGCTTCCAGCCGCGCTCGGTCATGCCGAAGCAAAATGCCAGCGGCAACAGCAAGGCCATGATCCCGCCGATGGCATTGGGGTGCATCCACGGCGAACCCATGCGTGACGACATCGCCTCCAGGCCGAATTTCAACATGTCGAAGTTGCCGTAATTGAGCAGCGCCAGGATCGGCGCAATCCCGGCCCCTGAACGGGTGCGTATGAATACGGCGATGGACATCACCAGCATTGCCAGGGTGCCCAGCAACAAGGCCATCACCAAGGCCTCGCGGCGTTTTTGATCCACCAGCAACTTGGCGGTGAGGAAGACGCCCGAGAGGTTCAGCAACCAGCGCAACCAGTTGGCCACGCCGCTGCTCTCGGCCTGGATGCTGACCTGGCCGACGATGAACGGGAACACGCTGAACAGCATCAGCCACAGCAGCATCTGGTCCGTCGGCCGGCGTGACAGGGTCGGCGTGTCCGGCAGGCGGGCCAGGAAGCTGTGCCACATCACGGCGCCCCAGGTCAGCGCCAGGATCGCTTCGCTCACCGTACTGCGGATCCCCAGGTTGATGGTCGAATAAGGCATGAACGTCGCCACCAGCGCGAAGAGCAACAAGCCCCAGAACGGAAATCGCAGGATGGTCACGGCCGCCGCGAGGCCGACCACGGCCAGAAACGCCTTGGCGGGTGAAAGTGCCAGGGCCAGCCCGCCGAACAGCAGGCCGAACAGAATCGCAACGAGGCTTGCTAGGGTTATTCTCACGTGAGTTCCTCGATCAGTTCGGCCACGCGCCGGCGATAGGCATGGTGGTTGAAACGCTGCGCCCAATGGCGATGTTGTTCGGATGAGTCTTCATCGGGCTGTTGGCTCAGGCTCACCATCAAGGCGGTCAGCGCTGCGCTGTCGGTGGGCGAAAAACGCGCCGCCGACGGTGGCGTGATTTCATCCAGCGACGTACCGCTGGCCACGGCCACCGGGGTGCCGACACTGAGCGCTTCGATGACCGGTAAACCAAAACCTTCGGCATAGGACGGTTGCCACAGGCGCGATGCCTGCCGGTACAACCCATGTAACTGGGCATCCGACACGCCGCTCAGTGCGCGAATGCCTGGCAACGTGCGCTGGGCCTCGGGCAGGTGCTCAAGGCTGCCCACCAGCACCAATTCCGGCACGTTGGGCGATTGCTGGCGGGCTTTCTGCCAGGCCTCCACCAGGAACGGTACGTTCTTGCGCAGCTCGCGAGTCCCGACCAGCAGCCAGTAGCGCTGCGGCAGTTGATAGGCGCTGAGGTCTGCCGGCGGTTCGCCAAACCCATCGACCTGATTGGGCAGCACACGAATCTTGCCCGCCGCCTTGGGGAACAGGCGTACGGTTTCATCCGCGCTGTACTGTGAGGGCGTCCACACGCGGTCGGCGCTGTGTACCGCGTAGGCAATCGACACGCGATCACTGGTTTTGTAGATCAGTGCCTTCAGACGGTTGGCGTGGTAGTTGTTCAAGGTAATCTGGAACAGGTCATGCAACAGCACCACGGTACGCATGCCCTTGGGCTTGGGGGGCAATGGCAGGCCCATATTGAAGGTGCTGATGTACACATCGATGTGTTGCTCACGCAAGGCACGCGGCAGGAACCCGGCTTCGAAACGCAGGCGGTTCTGCGGCTGATGCATCGCGGTTTTCGCGCAGCCCCAGGCCGGGCAGTGGGCCCGCAAGCGAGTTTCATCGCCCAGCGGGGCCACCGTGAAGCGCTCCAGCTCGATACCCGGCAGGCTGCACAGCGCATTTTCCAGCGCATACACCTGACGGCTGATGCCCGATTGCGGCGAGGTGCCGACGGTGCGGTAATCCAGACCTACACGCATGTGGGCTCCTTTTGATTGAGCGGCGAGAGCGTCGCGTACACCTGCTCCAGCTGGCCGGCGGCGACACTCCAGTCATGGGCCCGGCGTGCATAGGCGCGGCCAGCCTCGCCCATGGGCAGTGCCGCTGCGGGATATTGCAGCAGGCGCACCACTGAATCTGCCAGGCCGCTGGCGGTCTGCCCGCCCAGGTAATCCACCCCTTCGACCAGGTCCAGGCCCGATACCCCTTGTTCGGTGCTGGCCAACGGCAACCCCGCAGCCAGGGCTTCGAGTACTTTTAGCTTGGAACCGCCACCATGACGCAACGGGGCCAGGAATACCGAGCAACTCGATTGCAGCGCCAACAGGTTCGGCACAAAACCTTGCCACTCGATACGCGGGTCCTGCCAGCGTTCGCGCCAGCTGCCGGGCATGCCGAAGCCGCACACGCTCATGCGCGCATCCGGGCATTGTTCCCAGACCTTGGGCAGGATTTCATCCAATGCCCACTCGATGGCGTCCACATTGGGAGCGTATTCATAATTGCCGAGGAACAGCACACGGCGCGCCGCGGGATCAGGACGGGCACCGGCGAAATGCGCGCAATCCACGCCGTTGACCACTACGGGCACGGGCTTGCCGGCGATGTTCTCCAGCACCTGCGCGTCGCCGGCGGTGACCGCCACCACCTGCGTGGCCTGGCGCATGACGCGGCGCTCCCAGCGGCGGTATCGCCATTGGTCGTAGTGAATGAAGGGCAGCGCCCAGCGGGGCAGGCGGTCGTAGGTCGCTGCGCCGAGCGCCGATTCCACGTTGTGCTCGGTCAGCACAAAGGGTTGGGATTTACGCGCCAGGGCATCTTCATAGGGTTGGAAGGTGTAGGAGTGCTCGATCTGCACCACGTCCCAATGCTCATTGAGCAACGGGTCGAAGGTGTCCTGCAGTGCACCTGACAAGCCATTGACACTGGCCAGCAGCGGGTAGGGCGCAAACAGCCCGGCCACCAGGGTTTTCACGCTGCGCAGTGGTCGGCGCGGCAGGATGATCAACTGTTCCAGGAAGGCTTCCAGCACCTGGCGATCGGTCAGCGACACGGGGTGCTTGTCATGCAGCAACAACGTGATCCTGTGCCCACGCGCGGCCAGGCTGCGCAGCAAGTGGAACTGGCGCGTCTTGCCGCCGCTGGTGGCGGGCCAGGGCGAGTAGGGCAGTATCCATAAAATGCGCATGGCGGGCTTCAATCCCATAACAGAATTTGCAGGTTCGACTTGACCGGCACGGTCAACCCATTGGTGCCGCTCACCGGGGTTTGTGTGCCGCGCAGCGGGTCGTACAGGGTCGCGCTGGTCAGGTTCGGCAGGTGTGCGTTACCGCCCTGTGCCGACCAGAAGTACCACAGCTTATGGCCGTCGGCGCGGGTCCAGCCGATGCTGAACAGGCCGTCGGGTAACTGGTCGGCGATGGGCGGATCGCCGGGCGTCAGTTGCGGCCCGCTCACATCGAGGAAGTTCTTCAGCGCTGTGTAGGACGGCTTGGGGTTGGCGTTGATGTCGAGCAAACCGTAGGACTGGTCGCGCACGCTGGCCCGCTGGTCAAGGTCACTGAGGGTGAACAGGAAGATCTTGTCAAAGTCCATCGCGCTCATCAGCGCCACCCGGCGTACCACGTAGTCAGCCTGCTGCTGCCGGGTGATGAGGTCTTGCGCCTCTTTGGGCCCCGGGTAATTCGACCAGCCCCACTCGGTGCTCCACAGGGTTTTCACGCCCTCTGCGCGCAGGGACTGGTTGAGTGCCTGGGTCTTGGCGACAAAGTCCAGGTTGGCCGGGTCATTGCCCTCGGGCAGCTGGTTGTAGGGGTGATAGGACACCACCGTATTCAGGCGGTTTACGCCCAGTGCGCTGAGGGCGCTGAGCATGGTCTTGCCGTTGGGCATTTCGCTGAGGAAGGCCATGCCGGCCGCAACCACGGGTTTGTCCGGGTTGACCGTGCGCAAGGCGTTGGTGGTCGCCGCCAACAGGGTGAAATAGCCTGCGGGGTCGGCTACCGGGCGCCAGAAGCCGAGCAAGTTGGGCTCGTTCCAGACTTGCCAGGCGTCGACGCTGGGGTAGCGCTGGGACAACAGCGCCATGCGGTTGGCGAATACATCCGGGTTTTTCGGCGGGTACTGGTCCTGGTACGGCGCACCGGGCGGCGCCGTGGTGGCAAAGGGCGCCGAGCCTACCAGGTAGAACACCGATTTGAGCTGGTTGGTCTGCAGGTTGCCGACCAGTTGGTCCAGCGTCGCAACCTGATACTGGCCTTCGGCAGGCTCCAACTGGTCCCAGTGCAGGTCCAGGCGCACCCACTGCAAGCCCAGGGCTTTGAGTTTGTCGATCTGCTGTTGATACAGCGTGGGGCTGAACCACAGGAATTGCGCATTCACTCCCAGGAAATCCTTCCACACCAGCACTTTGTTGCCTTTGAGCACATGGCTCTCGGCATCGGCCTGGCGGCCCCACAGAAAAACGCTCAGGCCGAGCGCGACGATCACGAGCAGTGAGGCGAACCAAGTCCGTTTATGCGCCATAGGGTGCTCCTGCAATGGCTTGCTCAAAAAGGTCCTTGAACTTCTGCGCGGTCAACGGCCACAGGCGTTCGCGGCCGATTTGCGCGGCGCGTTCAGCCCAGTCCTGCGCCAGTGTCGGTGTATTCGCCAGACGCAACAGTTGCTCGCTCAATGCGCCCACATCGCCCTGGGGAAAGATCAAGCCATTGCCGCTGGCGACCTCCTCGGCAAACGCGCGCGCATCCGAAGTGATCGCCCCGCGCCCACACGCGGCGGCCCAGGACAGCGCGCCACTGGTGCCGCGCTGGCGGCCCAGCAGGCCGAGTTTTTTCGATTCGCGATACGGCAGCACCATCACATGGTGCACCTGGATCGTCTGGGCAATCTCGCTGGCCGGCAGGTTCAGCCGCCAGTCGATGGAGCCCGCCAGGCCGAGGTCGGCGATCTGGCTGTTCAACTGCTCCAGGTAATTGCCGCCTGCGCCGAACGCCATTTCGGCGGCAGTGCCACCGGCCAGGGTCAGGCGCACACGGTCATGCAATTGGGGGGCTTGCTTGAAGACGGCGGCCAGGGCCTGCAACAAGTCTTCAATGCCTTTGCCACGGTAGATAAAACCGAAATACAGCAGGCGCAGCGTGTCCAGCGACGGCAAGGCAGCCGGCGCAATCGCCAGGTTGGCGTGGTTGATCACGGCCACTTTGCCCGCAGGTAAGCGCATGCGCTCGCTCAGGCAGTCGGCGCCCAGGCGGGTGAGGGTGACCAGCCGGGTCAGGTCCTGGGCGACGCGGCGTTCTTCGCTCAAGGTCAGCGGGTCTGCCAGCACCACCGCTGCCTGGGGCAGTGGGCTGGGCAAACGTTCCAACAGGTTCAGCGGGAAGGGCAAACGCTCCCGGCGCCAGACCATGCGCTCCGGGTCATGCACGGTTGCGGTCAGCGGCAGCTTGGGGAGCGCCTTGCGCAACTCGCGCAAGGCCAGGAATTCTCCCAACCGCCCGCCGCCCAGCTCGGCGTGGACCAGGTCCACGCCTTGCCAGTCGAATGCGGCGATGGCTTGGCTGATGGCAACGCTGTTGCCTGCCACGCCGCTCAACGGTGTCACCACCGTCACCCCCAATTGCTCCAAAGCCGTCTTGAAATGGTTCGCGTAGTCGGCGATCCCGTTCTTTTCCGGCGGCAAGGGCGCAAGCAGGGCGATGCGCATCAGAACGCCCCCCGGTACTTGGCGATGTTTTGCAGCACCTTGGCCGGCACTTCGAACTTGCGTCGGTTGATGATGATGCCGTCGACTTTGCCAAACGCCGTGTTGAGGATCGACAGGGCATGTTCCACCACCGGCACCGTGCTTTTTTGCGCTTCCACCACCAGCGCGATCAGGTCGGCGCGGCGCAACGTGACGAACGCATCGCGGTTATCCAGCAGGGCCGAAGCATCCAGCAGGACCACTTCCCCCTGTGCCGCCGGTGCCGCACCGCCGACACGCACGTTGATGCCGTTCTCTTGCAGCAATTGGCGCAATTGTTCCACCACAAAGGTCACGCCTTCACCGTGGCGCGCCGAGGTCAGCCCCAGCGTCATGCCCTGTTCGGCAATGCGCTCCAGTTGCAGCAAACCGTACAGCCGGTAAATGCTCGCATTGAACGCGTTGGTGCCTTGGGCGGTGCTGGTGTCCAGTTCCGGCAGGGTGGTCCACAGCGGCAAGCCGAATTTGCGCTCCACCAGGCCGCCATCGTGAATGCGCTGGTCCAGCAGGTAGCATAGGTAGATCACCAACAGGCCGACGACGATGGCAAACGGGATCGCCAACATCAGCATGACCAAGGTTTTCGGAAAGACACGACCTGGGTTCAGGGTGGCTTCTTCGATCACCGCGATGTTGCTGATCTGGCTGTTATCCAGTTCACGGTCGATGCGCGATTTTTCCAGGTTGTCCACATACAGCGCGTAGTTGCGCTCGGTGGCGCTCAACTCGCGGGAAAGGCGCGCCAGCTCCGGCTCAATCTCCAGGGCCTGCTTGCGCTGGGCTTCGAGGTTGACCAGTTGTTTCTGCTGCTGAACCAACTGAGTACGCAGCGCCAGGTTGTTGCTCGACTCATCCAGCAGCACGCGTTGCAAGTGGATTTCCAGGGTGTTCGGCGCACGGTTTTCCGAGCTCTGCACCGTGTTGCTTTCACTGGCGACCTGGGCCTGCATGGCAAGGATCGAGGCGTCCAGCGCTTTGACCGGCGGCGCGTTGTCGGTGTAGGTGCGCATCATATCGGCCTTTTCCAGCAGCTTCTGGTTGAGCAGGCGACGCAAATCCTGCTGCTGCGGGTTCAGGGCGATCTGGCGGACCGTGGTCACTTCCTTGGGCTGGGTCTTGAGCTGGTTGCGAGTGCTCTCCAGGGCGCTGTCGGAAGAGGCGATCAGGCGGGTGGTGTTGAAGGTCTCGCCGCGCAGCACGTTGATGCGCTCGGACAAGTCCTCCAGGCGGTCGGTAATGCTCGCCGCGCCGATCTCGTTGAGGTGCGTGAGGATCTGTTGCTTATAGCTCTTGATCTCGTTGGCGCTGGTGTTGACCTGGCCCTCGTAGAACGCGTACAGGCTCTTGCGGCCCAGGGCCTGGGTGCGTTCGTTGATGTAGGTCTCGATCCAGTTCTTGACCACCATCTGGGCAATTTCCGGGTCGCCCCATTTGAAGCTGATATCCATCACCGTGGACCCCGCGGCGTGGCTCACCTCGAAGTTTTTCTCCAGGCTGGCGGCCAGGCGTTCCACCGGGGTGGTTTTTTCGACGATACCGACGGTTTCCAGCACTACACGCACGCCGTCGAACACGGCACCGATGCCGCTCTTGACGTAGTACTTGGTGCGCTTCCAGAAACCTTCCGGCGGCGGTGCATTTTCAATCACTTCCAGGTAGTGCTCGGCCACCGCGCGCACGATCGGGCGGCCGGTCAGCAGGCGCTCTTCGTCGACAATCGGGTCGCGCTGGGTGCTGGGCATCACCAGCGCCTGGCGGTTGCTGATCTCGATCGGCAAGGTCGAGTCACGCCCAGGCTTGACCAGCAGGCGTGCGGTGGACTCGTACTTGGCCGGCAGCAGGAAGGCCCCCAATAGCATGATGACCAGCGCCGCGATGGCCGCCAGCTTGAACTCATGCCTGAAGATGAAGAACAGGCGCAGAAGATCCCGAAAAGAACGGATCTCGATCATGGGATGTCGCTCCTTTAGTTGTTGCTGCCGCTGGTTCGGGTGTAGTTGTAGCCAACCCCGATCGACTTGGTGAACGGAATCAACTGGTTCAAGTAGGTATCCACCCCTTGGATGCGTTCGCCCACGTTGGATTTGGGTACGAACACCACGTCGCCGCGTTGCAAGCGCACTTGTTTGCGCCCGTTAGGCCCGGTTTTGAGGTATTGGCTGAAGTCCAGGAAGTAGGCACGGTAGGCGCCCTGGGCATCTTCGCGCAGCAGCGCGACCATGCTTGCGTTGCCGGACGGGTTCACCCCGCCGGCGCCGACAATCGCCTGTTCCAGCGTGTTGGCCGTGCCGATTTGCACCGCCGTCGGGTTGTTCACCGCGCCGCCGACGATCACCGAGTTACCCGGTGCCTGGTTGATGTTCACCGTCACCCGCGGCTCGCGATACACCGGCGCCAGCTTGTTGCTCAGCTCGGTGGCCAGCTCCGAGGGCTGGCGCCCGGCGACCTGGATCGGCCCCAGGAAGGGGTAGTTGATCTTGCCGTCGGCCTGCACCGTGTACAGCGTCAGCTCATAGATGGTGCTGACG
This sequence comes from Pseudomonas sp. R19M, assembly GCF_050312585.1. NCBI lineage: Bacteria > Pseudomonadati > Pseudomonadota > Gammaproteobacteria > Pseudomonadales > Pseudomonadaceae > Pseudomonas > Pseudomonas sp. R19M. The sequence continues at coordinate 45,272 of NZ_JBNPJV010000104.1, read as the reverse complement.
TTGAACGCTGACAGCGTCGGCATTTCTCCGGCATCGCGCACGATGCGCAACTGGTCGCCGACGCGGATACGTTCCACGGCCGGCGGCAGTTGGGCCAGTTGGTCGAGGGCGCGTTTGCCTTCCTCGACCGTCTTGTCGTCCGGTGGGACGATGCGTGCGGGCGTATTGCAGGCGGCCAATGCCATCATGGCCAGGACGAGCAAGGTTCGTTTCATCAAGGGGGACTTCCTGTGGGTCATGTGCTCACCTCCAATAACCGGGGAACATGCTGATGCGCCGCTTTAGGGCGATGGGTAGCCGGCGTTCCTGATGGCCCAGCCGATAGCCGAGCAACTTGAACGCGCTGCGCACCAGTACTTCGGGTACGCGATGCAATGCACCGGCAGCGCGCAATGCTGCGAGCTCCGCCAGTACATAGCGTTTACCTTCTCCGCCGGCATCGCCGAATGCCTCGCGTATCCACGGCTCGCGACCGTAGAACACGCCAATGTCGAAGTAGCGGTGGAACTCATCCATGAGGCGGTAATCGTGGGAGTGATACACCTGCGCGGACGCGGCGTAGCGCACCTTGTAGCCTTCAAGCAGCATGCGTGCGGCCACATAGGCGTCTTCGCTGCCGATCACGTCGGCGGGAAAACCGCCGACGGCCTGCAATGCGCTGCGTCGGTACACAGAAAACGAATCGGAGCTGAAGCAGGTCTTGATCCCCAGCTGCGGAGCATCGGCCAGGCTCTTGCTGCGGCTCTGGTCCGGGTAGTTGAAGTGCCGCGATTGCGCGCCCAGTACCCCGGCGTCCGGGTGCGGCAGTTGGCGGCCATACGCAACGCCGTTGAGCGGGTCTTCCTGCAATTCGCGCAACAGGTTGGCGAAGGTCTCGGGGGTTGCCGGGATTGCGTCCTGGGTCATCACGATCAACGCATCGCCGTCCACTTGCTCGCTGGCCCAGCGCCGGGTGCCGCCATGGTTGAAGTCCCGCGCGTCGATGACCTCGACCCGCGCGCCGAATTCGCGAAACCGCGCCACGGTGTCGTCGCTGGAGGCGCTGTCGACCACCAGCATGTCGTCCGGTTGCAGCGTCTGCATTTTCAGCGCCGGCAGCAGTCGTGCCAGGTGGCTGGAGGCGTTGCGGGTCGGGATGATCAACGAGGTCCGCATGTCACTTTTTCACCTCGGCCGGGGCACGTCCATAGATGTCGTCGAAGCGCACGATGTCGTCTTCGCCCAGGTACTCGCCGCTCTGCACTTCGATCATCACCAGGTCGATGATGCCGGGGTTGGTCAGGCGGTGTTTGTGCCCGGCCGGGATATAGGTGGACTCGTTGGCGTTGATCAGGAATTCGCGGTCGCCATTGGTGATTTGTGCGGCGCCGCTGACCACCACCCAGTGTTCACTGCGGTGGTGATGCATCTGCAACGACAACGATGCTTGCGGCTTGACCACGATGCGCTTGATCTTGAACCGGCTGCTTTCCTCCAGCACGGTGTAGGTGCCCCAGGGCCGGGTGACCGTGCGGTGCAGGCTGAACGCCGGGTGGTTCTGGCGCTTGAGTTCGGCCACGATGTAGCGCACGTCCTGGCTGCGGTGGGCATCGGCGATCAGCAGGGCATCGGGGGTGTCGACGATGATCAGGTCTTTCACGCCCACGGCGCCGAGCACGCGCTTGGGCGAGTCGATGTAGCAGTTGTGCACGTCATGCAGGATTGCTTCGCCGTTGACCTGGTTGCCATGGGCATCACTCGGGGTGAGCTGGCGCAGGGCTTCCCAGGAACCGATGTCGCTCCAACCGATGTCGCAGGGCACCACGGCCACTTGGCTGGACTTTTCCATCAAGGCCACGTCGATGGAAATATCCGGTGCGCTGCCGAATGCCTCCGCGTCCAGTTCACGCTGGCGCGAAGTTTTGTTTTGCAGGTGTTGGCTGTGCTCCAGCGCCGCTTTTGCGGCCGCCAGTACGTCGGGGGCGTGGGCCGCCAGCTCATCCACCAGGGTATCGGCCTTGAAGCAGAACATGCCGGCGTTCCACAGGTGCTTGCCGCCGTCGAGATAGCCTTGGGCGGTGGCCAGGTCCGGTTTTTCGACAAAGCGTTTGACCCGGTTGCCGGTGCTCAAGGCTTCGCCTTTTTCGATGTAGCCGAAGCCGGTTTCCGGGTGGTCGGGCTGAATGCCGAAGGTCACCAGGTAGCCGGCTTCGGCCAGGTCGCGGGCCTGGATCACGGCCTGGGCGAACGCGACTTCATTCAAGATCAAATGGTCGGCGGGCATCACCAGCAATTGCGCATCGCCGCCGAAGTGTTCCTGCACATGCAATGCGGCGACGGCGATGGCCGCCGCCGTGTTGCGGCCGAACGGTTCCAGCAGCAGGTCCAGGGGCAGGTGGGCCTTGTTGACCCCACGGTAGTCATCCAGGGTACGGAACAGCAGGTCGCGGTTGGTCACCGTGAGCACGCTTTCCACGCCGGGCAGTTTGGCGGCGCGCTGGAAAGTCTTTTGCAACAGGCTCTGGCCATCACGCATGCGCATGAAGGGCTTGGGCATGTTCTGCCGCGACACCGGCCACAGCCGAGTGCCTGAACCACCGGAGATAATGCAGGGAATTAATCCGTTGAGGGTATTCATCAATACACTTCCTTGGTGGAGAGGACGGCCGGGATCGTCATGCAAACGATGTACAAGTCAAACCACACCGACCACTTGGAGATGTACTCCAGGTCGTATTCGACACGCTTCTGGATTTTGACCAGGGTATCGGTTTCACCCCGGTAGCCATTGATCTGCGCCCAGCCGGTGATGCCCGGCTTGACCCGATGCCTTGAGCTGTATTCGCTCACCGCCACTTCAAACGGAATGCCCGCCGCTTTAGTCGCCGTGGCATGTGGGCGCGGGCCGACCATGGACATATTGCCCAGCAGCACATTGAACAGTTGCGGCAGCTCGTCGATGCTGGTTTTGCGGATGATGCGGCCGACGCGGGTGATGCGTGGGTCTTCGCGGGTGGTCTGCTGTTCGGCGGTGAAGTCGCTCTGTTCGTTAAACATCGAGCGGAACTTGAACACGCGAATCTCGTTGTCGTTGTAGCCATAGCGGTTCTGACGGAACAGCACCGGGCCTTTGGAGTCGAGCTTGATCGCAATGGCCGTCACCAGCATCACCGGCGAAAATACCACCAGTGCCAGGCTGGCCAGCAGCAAGTCTTCACAGCGCTTGATAAACGGTGACCACCCGCGCAGCGGCAATTGCGAGGTGTTGAACATCAGGATACCGCCGACGTCGGTGATGCGGCTGTGGCCGTAGCGCAGGGCGGCCATGTCAGGCACCAGCATCACATTCACCGACATCTGCCGCAGGCGATTGACCAGCCCGTGGATACGTTGCTCGGCGGCCCAGGGCAGGCAGATCATCACTTGGTTGACCTGTTCGGCGCGGATCAGTTTTTCCAGGTCGCGGGTGTTGCCCAGCAACGGCAGTCTGCTGAGTTCCTTGGGAATGCGCTCGGTGCGATCGTCGATAAAGCCGATCAGGCCGGAGCGGATATCGCCGTTGCGTTGCAGGTGGTCGGCCACATGTACGGCGGTGTCGGTGAAGCCCAGGATCACCGTGCGTTGCAGGTATTTGCCCTTGCGCATCAGGTTGCGATACAGGCGCAGCACCCCCAAACGCTCCACACAGAACAAACCGAGGCTGGCGATGTACCAGACCACCAGGTTGCGTGGGGTCAGTTGCGGGAAGAACTGCAGGATCTGATACATGAACAGCAAGATGCAGAACGCCGCAGACCACGCCACGATGTTGCTGCGCAGGCGCAGGCGATTACTGAAAAGCTCCTCGGAATAAATACCCAGGGCTTGAAACAGAATGATGGTCAGCACCGCAAAAAACAGCAGCAGGCCGAGGAAGTGGGAACGCAATTCATGGGCCATCGGGTCGAGGAACAATACCAGGACCAGAGGCGGCAAGATCGCAGTCAGGCCATGAATCAATTTGACGAAAACAACAAAAAACTCAACAAAACCGGCACGGGTCAAAAACAGGCTGTCGACCGACGACTTCTCGCGCATAAAAACATCCCTCATCGCACTCCAAGCTCTATGTTCGAGAGTTGGTCCGATAGGCAGCGTGCTGCTATCAGGGGCAAGTCGAACGACGGCTACTCTGTGTCAAACGCAACCATTCCATTCACGTGGAGCCAGCCAAATGAAGGAGATCGGTGGGGGCAGTCGCTGAAGGATGTTTTATTTTTGAGCATTAGTCAATAACTTGACCATTTTGCATTTTTCAAAAGTTAGGCATTCTAAATAATTTTTATCTGTCATTTTATTGGCACTCCTTGTCCGATTCCGTCTGATGTCGGGTGTGATTTGGAGTGTAGAAACAAATGTGGGAGTTTTCCTGTACAAATCGGAAACCTTTTTCTAACTAGAGGTAGGAAAAGGGGGCAGGGGGGAATTGGGGGGCGGAGCGCGTTGCGTATTCTGCGGGCATGACTGGCTGGGAAGAATGTATCCAGCACAATTTTTTGTAGGCGCAAGATCAGCCACTTAGTCTGTGAGCTTTCCTGACTGAATGGCGTGAGCATGATCGATTTGGCAACCCTGGCGGTTTTTTCAGGCGCGGTCTTACTGTTGCTGTTGTCTCCGGGGCCGAACATGGCTTTTGTGATCAGTCACGGGGTGAGTTATGGCTGGCGCGGTGGCGTGGCTTCGAGCCTGGGGATCTGCGTCGCGGATTTACTCCTGACGGTTTTGACCGCCACCGGCTTGACCGCACTGGTCGCCAGTTGGCCGCCTGCGTTTGATTTGATTCGCTATGCCGGGGTGATCTATCTGTTGTGGCTGGCGTACAAGACGTTGCAAAAAAAGGCCAGCCTGGACTTGGCCCAGGTTCGTCATGTGCGCTTGGGCCAGGTGTTCCTGCAGGCCATGCTCAACAGTTTGCTCAATCCGAAGGCGCTGCTGTTTTTCATGGTGTTCCTGCCCCAGTTCGTCAGGCCCGAGGCCGGCTCCATTGCGATACAACTGTTGGTGCTGGGGTGTGTTCTGACCGTGATTGCCGGCGTGTTTCATGGATTGCTGGGGGTGTTTGGCGGTGCGCTCAGCCGCTTGTTTGCTGGAGCCGGCCAGAGCGCCAGGCTCCAGCAATGGGGCCTGGCGACGGTGCTGATGCTATTGGCTGCGCGCTTGGCGTTAATGTCACGTCCGGCCTGAGCACCGCTGTCAGCGCAACCGTGCGGCTGCCCGGGCGACAATTTCACCCCGCACCCGACGCGGCTCGGCCGTGCGTTTTCGGGCTTCCTCCAGCACTGCCTCGGGCGCGGTGTCCGGGCTGCCGGCGTCGAACGGCGGCGCCGGCGCGTATTCAATCTGCAGCTGGACCAACTGGGCGACGTCCTCGCCGTACAACTCCGCAGCCAGGGTCAAGGCAAAGTCGATCCCGGCGGTGATGCCGCCTCCGGTGAACAAGTTGCCGTCACGCACTACACGTGCCTGCACCGGGATTGCCCCCAGCGGCGCAAGCAGGTGGTGATAGGCCCAATGGGTGGTGGCCTTGCGACCGCGCAGCAGACCCGCCGCACCGAGCACCAGGGAGCCGGTGCACACTGATGTCACATAGCGCGCCGTGTGGGCCTGCTCCTTGAGAAAATCCAGGGTCTGTGGGTCTTCCATCAATGCGCCCACGCCGGTGCCACCGGGCACGCAAATCACATCCAGGCGCGGACAATCGGCATAGCTCATGGTCGGTGTGAAGACCATGCCGGTGCTGGAGGTGACCGGCGCCAGGTCTTTCCACACAAGGTGCAGTTGCACATCCGGCAGTGCGCCCAACACGTCGTAGGGGCCGGTCAGGTCCAGTTGCTGGACGCCGGGGAACAACAGAAAGCCGATCTGCAAAGTCATGGATAAAGCTCCAGAAGAGGGGTGGACGGCTTCACTCTAGAGGCCTAGGCTTTGGCGCATACGCCATTGAGCCCACAGATCACGCCAATCATGCCCAGAATCATCCACGTCCTCGCTTTCGAAAATGCACAGGTGCTCGATGTCACCGGGCCGTTGCAGGTGTTCGCCTCGACCAACGATCTTGCCCGGCAGCGCGGGCTACCGTTGCCCTACGCGGTGTCGGTGATCGCTGCCCAGGCCGCGCCGGTCGTGACCTCCGCCGGCCTGGCACTGGTGGCCGAACCGCTGCCGCCGGCCGACACGCCCGTCGATACCCTGGTGATCGCCGGTGGCTGGGGCGTTTACGGGGCTGCCGAGGATCCGGTGCTGGTCGACTGGGTACGCGAAAAAGCCCGACACACCCGACGCATGGCCTCGGTGTGTACCGGGGCTTTCCTGCTGGCCGCCAGTGGCGTGCTCGACGGCCGCCGCGTGGCCACCCACTGGACCCGCTGCGAAGAGCTGGCGCGCAAGTTTCCTGCGCTGACGGTGGAGTCCAATCCGATTTTCATCCAGCAGGGCTCGGTATGGACCTCTGCCGGTGTGACCGCCGGTATCGACCTGTGCCTGGCGCTGGTGGAGGAGGACCTGGGGCGCGCCGTTGCCATGGAGGTCGCGCGGCATCTGGTGGTTTTCCTCAAGCGTCCGGGTGGGCAATCGCAGTTCAGCGTGGCGCTGTCCTTGCAAAGAGGCGATAGTCGTTTTGCCGAGTTGCACGCCTGGATCGCGGACAACCTGAACCTGGACCTCAACCTCTCAACCCTGGCCGCCAAGGCGTGCATGAGTGAACGCAGCTTTGTCCGCCACTACCGTGCTGAAACCGGCCAGACCCCGGCGCGAGCGGTCGAACTGATCCGTGTGGAAGCCGCTCGCCGGCAGTTGGCCGACAGCACGTTGCCGATCAAACGCATCGCCGTGCAATGCGGGTTCGGTAGTGAAGAAACCCTGCGTCGCAGCTTTTTACGGGAGCTGGCGGTGACGCCCCAGGCTTACCGTGAGCGCTTTTCACCGGTGTCGTAAGCGAGCAATTCCAGTAACGCCGCCAGGGTCGCCTGCGGCGCTTCCTGTGGGATGTTGTGGCCCACGCCGGGCAAGACTTCACGCCGGTAAAAACCGCTGAAGTGCGCCACATCGTCATCGTCCACCGCAGGAGGCCCCACACCATCATCGGCACCGCACAGCGAAATACTCGGCACCGAAATCGGCGGTTGCAGCGCCAGCGCCTGCTCGATGGTTTCCAGCGCCGGATCGCCGGGTGCGTACATGAAACGGTGGCGGTAGGAATGAATCACCACTTCGACAAAATCCGGGTTATCAAACGATGGCGCGGTCTGGCCGTAGAGGCCCGGACCCTCGGCCCAGGTCGGTGACCACAGCCGCCACAGCAGTTCGCACAGCTCACGGCGATTGGCCGTCAGCCCCTCCACGCCACGCGGGGTATGAAAATAGTACTGGTACCACAGCCGATGCTCCGTCTGCGGCGCACGCGGCGTAGGCGAGCGGGCGATGTCCTGGATGTTGTAGCCATCCCCCGTCACCAGCCCGCGCACGCGTTCGGGCCACAGCGCCGCGACGATACACGCTGCCCGCCCGCCCCAGTCGTAACCGGCCAATGTCGCTCGCGGGATAGACAATGCATCCATGAAGTCCAGCAGATCCTTGGCCAGCGCCGCCTGCTGCCCGGAACGCATCACCTGATCGTGGATAAACCGCGTCGGACCATAACCGCGCAGGTAGGGCACCAGCACCCGATAGCCGCGCTCTGCCAGTACCGGTGCAATCTCATCGTAGCCGCGAGGATCATAGGGGAAGCCATGCAGCAGGATCACGGGCTCGCCATCAAGCGGGCCCTGGGCTTCATAGGCCACATCGAGCATGGACGTACGGACATAGAACAGCGCAGCGGTCGAGGTCATGGTGGGCTCCGATGAGTGGGCCGAAGGTTTTCAGACTCTAGACGAAACATCAGGGCTGCCAGACGGTTTTCACCCCGCTGAGCTTACGATCCAGAAACGTCGCCGCACTGATCAGCGCCAAATGGCTCAATGCTTGCGGCGTGTTACCCAAATGCCGGGCCTGGCCGTCGAACTCTTCGGCATATAAGCCCAACGGGTTGGCGTAGCGCAGCAATTGTTCGAACTCCAGATGGGCCTTTTCCACTTGCCCTGCGCGAGCCAAACATTCGACATACCAGAACGAGCACGCCACAAACGCGCCTTCGGTCCCTTGCAGGCCGTCGATCTGGCTGTCGTCGTTGCGATAGCGGTACACCATGCCATCGCGGACCAGGCTTTTCTGAATCGCTTCCAGGGTCGACAACCAACGCGGGTCGGTGGCGGCGACAAAGCGCACCAGCGGCATCAACAGCATCGAACCGTCCAGCGCCGTGCTGCCGATGTGCTGCACAAAATGCCCGCGTTCTTCGTTCCAGAAGTTACTCCAGATATCGGCGTAGATCGCCTGGCGGGTCTGGTCCCAGCGCGCGAAGGGGGCGGGCAGCGAGCGTTTGGAGGCCAGGCGGATCGCGCGGTCCAGGGCGACCCAGCACATCAGTCGTGAATGCAGAAAGTGATGTTGCTCACCGCGCATCTCCCAGATGCCGACATCCTTCTGGTTCCAGATCTCACAGACCTGATCGACGACTTCCACCGTGTGTTTCCAACCTTCGTGGGAAATGGCTTCACCGTATTTGTTGACCAGGTATACCGCATCCATCAACTCGCCGTAGATATCCAGCTGGATCTGATCGAACGCTTCGTTGCCGACCCGTACCGGCCTGGCGCCGCCATGGCCACTGAGGTGGTCCAGTTCGACCTCGGGCAACTCCTGGCGCCCGTCAATGCCATAGAGAATATTGATTTTGGTCGGTTGGCTGCAGCAATCACTGACCCGGCCCTTGAGCCAGCGCATGTAGGCGTTGGCTTCCTCGACGAAGCCCAGGCGCATAAAGGCGTAGACGGTGAACGAGGCATCTCGGATCCAGGTGTAGCGATAGTCCCAGTTACGTTCGCCTCCTGGGGTTTCCGGCAGGCCGAAGGTGGCGGCGGCGATGATTGCGCCGTGTTTGCGCGAGGTCAGCAGTTTCAACGCCAGGGCCGAGCGATTGACCATTTCGCGCCAGCGCCCGCGGTAGTTGGATTGGGCAATCCAGCCGCGCCAGAACTTCAAGGTGCGTTCCAGGTACAGGTCGGTACAGCCGTTGGTCACGCGTGGATCGTCAGCGCCGCCCAGCACGAACTCGGCGCCTTGTTCCTGACTGAGGCTGAATCGGGCGACCGCCGAATCCTCTTCGAGAGTCAACGGGTGGCTGCCGACCAGGCGCAGGTCGGGCTGGCCGTCGGCAGCGAACAGAACGCCGCCCGCTTCGGCGCCGGCGCGTGTCGGCGCCCGGGCATAGTCATGGCGCACGGCGCAGCGCAGGTGAATCGTCGCCGTGCCGCTGACCACCCGCACCCGGCGAATCAGCAGCGGCAAGTCGTCGACGTCTTCACTGACGGTCAACAGATCGGTGATCTCCACCACGGCTTCGTCGCTCAGCCAGCGGGTTTGCAGCACGTTGGTGTCGGGCAGGTAGATCTGTTCGCGGCGGGCGTTGGGCAAGTCGGGGGTGAGCTGGAAAATACCCGCTTCAGGCGTACCCAGCAGCGCGCAGAAGATCGATGGGCTGTCGAACTCCGGCCAGCAGAAAAAATCGATGCTGCCCTGGTCGTTGATCAAGGCGGCGCTGCGCATATCGCCAATGATGCCGTGGGCATCGATCGCACTTTGAGGTTCGTTCTGGAAATCAACCATTGCCACGGAACTCCGGATAAAGGCTCATGCCGCCATCGATGAACAGGGTGCTGCCGACCACATAGTCCGACGCATCACTGGCCAGCCAGACCACCGCGTTGGCTACATCTTCCACGTCGCCGACCCGACCGTAGGGAATCAGCTTGAGCAATTCTTTCTCGGCCGCGCCTTCGGTGGCCGCACGATTGATCGCCGTACGAATCGCCCCCGGCGCGATTCCATTGATGCGGATGCGTTGCTCACTGACTTCCTGGGCGAGGGTGCGCATCAGCATCTCGACGCCGCCCTTGGACGCCGCGTAATTCACATGGCCGGCCCACGGAATGACCTGATGCACCGAGCTCATGTGGATGATTTTACCGGCGGCTCGCGACACGCCCTCACGCACGCCCTGGCGATTGAAAATCCGCACGGCCGCACGCGCGCACAGGAACTGGCCGGTGAGGTTGACGCCGATCACGGTGTTCCAGTCGTCGAGGCTCATGTCCACCAGGTTGGCGTCTTTTTGCAGGCCGGAGTTCGCCACCAGAATGTCGAGGTGGCCGAAGGCGTCGAGGGTCTGGGCGAACAGGCGTTCGACGTCGGCCTCCTTGGACACGTCGCCAGCGATGGCAATCGCTCGGCCGCCGTTGGCGTTGATCTGCGCCGCCAGGGCTTCAGCGGGCGCGGCCTGGGAGTTGTAGTTGAGCACCACCGCCGCGCCGGCCTCGGCCAGCGCCTTGGCCGCACCGGCGCCGATGCCGGAACTGGCGCCGGTGACCAGCGCCACTTGTTGCTGCAAGGAAATCTGCATTGCGCACCCACGTTCGAAGAGAGTCCTTTTTGAGGACAGGCTCTGCGGCGTACAAGTTCAGCTTCCAGGAGAAGAAAGCGCTCGCAGCGTCTACGAAGCCCGGGGTGATTCAAACAGGCTGACCAGGCTATGCGGTGTTTCGTGACCAAAGATCAACTCGTGCAGTTCATTGCTTTCAGCCGCCACTCGTGCGCTGCGCTGGAACATGGCCTGTTCGTATTCGTGCAGGGCTGTTTCGACGTCATCAGGGTGTGAAGCAATAGCTTTGCCGAGTTCGGCCCCGTCGTATAAGGCCAGGTTGGCGCCTTCGCCATTCGGGGCCGCAAGGTGTGCGGCATCGCCGATCAGTGTGACTCCAGGCACTCGATTCCAACGGTGTTCAACCGGCAGACTAAAAAGCGGGCGCCATACCCATTCGGTATCGCTTTCTGTGATCAGTGCAGTGAGGGCAGGGCACCAGCCTGCAAACTCCTGTGCGATCCGCGCGGCCGCGCCTGCTCGGTCGGTGAAGTCGATGGCGGCAAACCAGCTTTGCGGTTTGGTGAGCATTATGTAGGTGTGAAGCGTGGCGTCAGGCTCACGGTGTGCCTGGATCCCTTTTCCTGGTTGAAGTGCGAACAGCGCACCGGCACCGACCGCGTTGGCTGTGGCGGGATGCCGGGCGTCGCAGTCATAGAGGTAGGTTTCAATGAGCGAGCGGCCCATGTACTCGGGGATAGCGTTGCTGAGCAGCGGCCTGACCTTTGACCAGGCACCGTCCGCACCTATCAGCAGGTTGGTGACAATGTGAGAGCCGTCGGCGAATGTCACCTCATGCTGGCCTTCGCCGAGGGGGCGCACGCTATTGACCTTGTGGCCCCAACGCACGGTATCGACCGGAAGTGAGCGCAGAAGCATCTTGCGCAGCTCGCCGCGCATGACCTCTGGGCGACCGCCGCTGCCGTCGTCGGGTTGGTCGAACAGAATTGTGCCTGTGTAATCAAGTACGCGAGTCGCCTCGTGCCCCTCCAGGATCAGGGAGCGGAAATCGTCACCCAAACCCGCAGCCTGCAAGGCCAGTTGGCCGTTGTAGTCGTGGATGTCGAGCATCCCGCCTTGCGCGCGAGCGTTTGCCGATGGCTCAGCTTCATAGACGGTGGCGGTAATGCCGTGGATGTGCAGGACACGGGCCAAAGTGAGACCGCCCAGGCCTGCGCCGATGATGCTGACGGGGATGTGCATAGTGGACCTATTGAATGTGCGGTTTCTTTCGAAAAATTAGACCCAAGAGATTACAGAAAAGGACGAACATGCCATTTTTGTCGTTTTTTCTGAAAGCCTACCACTGGCCGAAGCAAGCCATTTGCCCTGTTTAATGGGAAACATTACTATTTACACCCCCGTCTTCCCAGTGCTCACGCGATGATTCCCCAGCCGCCCCGCAGAACAGGCTTTTTCGAGCACTACGAAGAATTGGTCGGCACTTGGACACGTCGCCTGAGAAACCGTCAGCATGCCGAAGACCTGGCCCACGACACCTTTGTGCGCGTGCTCGAGTCAAGTTCCGCCGAGGTTGAGCAGCCGCGTGCCTATCTGCATCAAACGGCGCGCAATATCGCGGTGGACGCCTATCGCCGGGAAGACCGCCGGGAGGCTATGGTCCTGGATGCCTTTGACCAGCCTTCGCCTCATCAGGGCGATCCGGAGCATTACATGCATGCCATCCAGCTGGCGGAGTCCGTCGAGCGGGCCTTGGCCGAGCTGCCGCTCAACTGTCGCAAGATTTTCATCTGGCAGAAAATCGAAGGCCTGACCCAGCAGGAAATCGCCGATCGCCTGGGTTTGTCTAAAAACATGGTGGAAAAGTATATGATCCGCACCCTGCGGCATCTGCGTGATCGCCTGGATGCGTTGGCCCCATGACTCGTTTTGAAACAGGACCTTCAACGATGGATAGCCGTGCTCGCGACGAGGCCGCGCAATGGTTTGTACGCTTGCAGGACGCCGGGCTGAGCCACGAAGAGCGTCAACGTTTCGATGCATGGCGAGCACAGCGGCCCGAGCACCAATACGAATTCGATGTGTTGCAAGGGGTGTGGAGCGCTGCGGACCTGTTACCCAAGGCGCGTTTGCAGGCGCTGTGCGACGCCCCGGTGGCGCGGCCCAAAGGGCACGCTGCCTGGCGTTATGCGGTGGCCGCGAGTGTGGTGGCGGTCGCCTTGGGGTTGGGCCTGTTCAGCGGGCTCGATCATCCAAAGCCTTACAGCGCCGAGTTCAGCACGCGTGTAGGCGAGCATCGCCAGGTCGCCTTGCCCGATGGTTCGATAATGGACCTGAACAGCCGCAGCGTGGTTGCGGTGCATTATGAAAAGGGCCGCCGCGCAGTGGAGCTGAAGCAGGGCGAAGCGATGTTCAGTGTGGAGCATGACACCAGCCGTCCGTTTGTGGTGGCCGCCGGGGCAGGGCAGGTGACAGTCACCGGTACGCGTTTCGATGTGCGCCGAGATGATGACCAAACCCGCGTGGTGGTCGAGGCCGGTACGGTCAACGTCACAGGGCGTGCGTCGGATCAACTCGTGACGCTGACGGCGGGCCGCGCCACTCATGTCGATGCCCAAGGGCAAGTCGCCACTGCCTACGCTGTGAATGCCGATGAACTGACGGCCTGGCGCAGCGGGAAGCTGGTGTTCAACAACGCCACACTGGGCGATGTGGCGCGCGAGGTATCGCGTTACCGCGAGCGGCCGTTGCGGGTCAGCTCGACTGCGGTGGGTAACCTGCGCTTGACCAGCGTGTTCAAGTCCAGCGATACCGATGCCTTGCTCAAAGCCTTGCCGCACATATTGCCGGTGGCGGTGCGCGCTTTGCCGGACGGCAGCCAGGAAATTATTTCACGCTGACATTCAGGTTTTTTTCGAGTTCTTCGTCTTCTCCTGCAACTGCAACTGGTTTGCATTAACGGATGCGCACTCTTGCGATCACAGGACTAGGTTCGACGTGAAAAAACTTGCCGTGAACAACAATAAAATTTCCTGCTGGGCGCCTCTCGCCCTGGCACTGGCGGTCAGCGCCGCGTTGCCGGCAGCCTACGCTGGCGATGGTATCCACATCCGCGCCCAATCGCTGGGCGCGGCGCTGAGTCAACTGGGCCAGCAGACTTCCCTGCAAGTGTTCTTCAGCCCTGACATGGTCGCGGGCAAACAAGCACCCGCCGTTGACGGCAACCTTTCACCGGAACAGGCCCTGCGCCAATTGCTGCAAGGCAGCGGCCTGGATTACCAGATCGACGCCGGTTCCGTGACCTTGCGCCCAGTGAGCAGCGGCACGGGGGAAGCCGGTTCACCGGTTGAACTGGGTATCACTGATATCAAGGTGGTCGGCGACTGGCTGGGTGATGCCAATGCCGAAGTGGTGCAGAACCATCCAGGCGCGCGCACGGTCGTGCGTCGCGAAGCCATGGTGGAGCAGGGCGCCATGAACGTCGGTGACGTGCTGCGCCGCATTCCCGGTGTGCAGGTGCAGGAAGCCAACGGCACGGGCGGTAGCGATATTTCCCTCAACGTTGGCGTGCGCGGACTCACGTCGCGCCTGTCGCCACGCTCCACCGTACTGATCGATGGCGTACCGGCGGCTTTCGCCCCATACGGTCAGCCACAGTTGTCGATGGCCCCGATTTCCTCGGGTAACCTCGATAGCATCGACGTGGTGCGCGGCGCCGGCTCCGTGCGTTATGGGCCGCAGAACGTCGGCGGTGTGATCAACTTCGTGACTCGCGCCATTCCCGAGAAGTTCTCCGGTGACGTCGGCACCACCCTGGAAACCTCGGCGCATGGTGGCTGGAAACACATCGAGAATGCCTTCGTCGGCGGCACCGCAGACAATGGCATCGGCGCGGCCTTGTTGTACTCCGGCGTCAAAGGCAACGGCTATCGCAGCAGTAACAACTCCAACGATATCGACGACGTGATCTTCAAGACCCACTGGGCGCCGACCGACCAAGACGACTTCTCGCTGAACTTCCATTACTACGACGCCAGCGCCGATATGCCCGGCGGCCTGACCCAAAAGCAGTTCGACGCCAACCCCTATCAATCGGTACGTGACTGGGACAATTTTAGCGGGCGCCGCAAGGATGTTTCCTTCAAATACATCCGTCAGATCGATGACCGTACCCAGGCGGAAGTGTTGACCTACTACTCCGACAGTTTCCGTGGCAGCAACATCGCCAACCGCGACCTGAAGACACTCGGCTCCTATCCGCGCACTTACTACACGTTCGGCATCGAACCCCGGGTGTCGCATGTTTTCGACGTAGGCCCGAGCACCCAGGAAGTCAGCCTGGGTTATCGCTACCTCAAGGAAGGCATGCACGAGCAGGCGACCAGTCTCAACCTGGTCAACAATGTGCCCACGCCAGGCGGTCAAAGTGATGGCCATGTCTATCAGGACCGCACGGGCGGCACCGAAGCCAATGCGTTTTATATCGATAACAAAATCGATATCGGCAAGTGGACCATCACTCCGGGCATCCGCTTCGAAGACATCCGCACCGAATGGCATGACCGTCCGGTTGTCGCCCTCAACGGCAAGCGTACCGAGGAAAAACGCCGCGAGGTGCATAACAACGAACCGTTGCCGGCCCTGAGCGTGATGTACCACCTTTCCGATGCCTGGAAACTGTTCGCCAACTACGAAACCTCTTTTGGCAGCCTGCAGTACTTTCAACTGGGCCAGGGTGGCACCGGCAACCAGACCGCCAACGGCCTGAACCCGGAAAAAGCCAAGACCTACGAGGTCGGCACGCGCTACAACGACAGCGTGTGGGGCGGCGAAGTGACGTTGTTCTACATCGACTTCTCGGATGAGTTGCAGTACGTCAGCAATGACGTAGGCTGGACCAACCTCGGCGCCACCAAGCACACCGGCATCGAAGCCTCGGCCCACTACGATCTGTCCAACCTCGACTCGCGCCTGGACGGCCTGACCGCCAACGCCGGCTTCACTTACACCAAGGCCACCTCCGAAGGCGACGTGCCCTTCAAGGGGCGTGATTTGCCGCTGTACTCCCGTGAAGTGGCTACCCTGGGCCTGCGCTACGACATCAATCACTGGACCCATAACCTGGATGTCTACGCGCAGTCCGGCCAACGTGCACCCGGTACTGGCACCACTTACATCACCCAGGGCACGGCCGATGGCCAATACGGCGATATCCCGGGGTATGTCTCGGTCAACCTGCGCAGCGGGTATGACTTTGGTGAGCAATTGTCCAACCTCAAGCTTGGCGTCGGCGTGAAAAACGTCTTCGACCAGCAGCACTACACGCGCTCCAGCGACAACAATGCCGGGTTGTACCTGGGCGAACCTCGAACCTTCTTCGTACAGGCCAGCGTCGGGTTCTAGAGCTGCATTGAGTGGAAAATCGCCGCCGCCCCGCACTGGGACGGCGGCGATTTGCGTTTTGCTCCTTACCTCCTGAGAGGTTCTTCCTACCGCTGCCTGGAATTCTTCAACGCTGTGAGGAACCGATATCTGCGCGCTTGCCACACAAGATTGGCCTGCTTGCGATTGACGATTGCAGCGAGGCAAGACGCTCAATACACAGCACTGGAGAACCTTATGTCGATATCCGCATTCAATCAGACAGTCGCTCGTTCACCCGCTCAGGCTGAGCACGAAACTGCCGGTTCCCGCACGCCATCCAGTGCGCGCCGTCCAGGAGGCATGAACTACGCGCAAGCGGGCAAGCATCACGGGCCGGTATTCGATACGCCTGTGCAACGACCTTTCCCTGGTCATTGCCACTCTTCATGCCCGCCCCAGCGACCGCAACCAGAGCCAGGTCCACCTCAGCGCCCGCTGCCTGTGGGCGTACAACCAAACCCGGGGCCACCGCCGCGTCCCAATCCGGCTCACTCCTCAGCCCTTGCGCAACAACTGTTGGATAATTATTGCGCGTTCAAAATGCCTCCGTTGCAGCGCGTAACCGCCGACAGTGTGCGAGCAATGGCCAATAAAGGACTGACCGGTGATCCGGTCAAAGACGCGAACATCCGCCTGGCGCAAGCCTTGTTGCGCCATCCTGGCCTATTGGAGGCTCTTGATCGAGATGGCGAGACCGGCATTGAGGATGGTCATTTAACTGAAGCCAATATCGCGAGCTTTATCAGCTCCGATAATCCCCTGAAGCTTCACAGTGACAAGCAACTTGTCCAGGAACTGCTCGCTCAATTCAGTAAGTTAGCCACCGGCTATTTTCCCCGTTCGATCAAGCTCCGCGAGCTTGATCGTCTGGCGAAGCAACCACTGACGGGCATACCAGCCCAGGACAAGCTCATCCATTTGGCGAAAGAGCTCATGGTGCGTCCGGAACTCAAGGCTTCGATGGATCACCCTTTCCAGTGGCAGCGTGATCGCAAGATCTCCCGTGAAGAGTTGAAGCAGTGGCTGAAGGTGTCTGACTAGACCTGCGCAGGACACACGTTCAATTACACAGGAACCCTTCACCCAGATTTACCACGAAGAGTACATCCAACGGTGGTTGGTCATCGGTGGATGTCCTCATCTATTGAGTCAGGCCCTGGCACATGAACTCGACATCACTTGAACCTCGCAATTCCCAGCACAGTGTTTCGACGCTGCCCGCGTCAGCCCAGAAGGCCACCGCTCAAAAGAACTTGAAAGCGCTTGCGGTCAATCTCAGTTCCTCGCCAAAGAGCAGCTTCAAGGCGCCCACCGCCGAAGACTTCGACAGAGGGGCCAGGCCGTTTGCAGATGAGCCGGTATCCCGTTCCCTGGGGTCAATCTTTGCGATGTTCTGGAGCAAATTGTTACGCCATGAGCGCTAGTTGTTTTTGATGCGCAGACGTTATCGAGAGTGAGCCTGGACGGCTTGGGCGGTTACAAATGCTCAAGTTTTACCAGGGATATTCCTCACCGGGAGCGGCGATTTTCCGGAACCATTATTTTTCGGCAACCACACAACCCAGGCTTATGCAGCGCTGGCTCTCAAGGCGTTTGAGACGGTCAAGCACTCGGGCTCAGGTTACGGAATCTAAATAGGGTGGGTATGAAGCATGACTGACGGGATCAATAATCCAGGCCGCCGGCTGCCTTTTTCATGGAGTGCGCCCGCTACGGGCGCGGGTGCCCCGGCGCTGGGAAAATCTTCTGCGCCAGGTCTGTCCTCCAATCATTTTTTCATCGGCGGGATGAGCGGGGCCGATCCGCAGGTTGACGGCCCATCTGCCTTTGGGCGTATGACCCCTGCTGCAAACCCCTACGCCAGCTGCGACGATCATATGTTGGCAACGGCCCTGAAAAACGAATTTTCCATGTTGGACGCGTTCAAGAAGGACGGAAAGCTGAGCCAACGTGCATTGCAGCAGATTGCGGGTGAAGCGCCGAACCAGAGCGCAGTAGCCGAGCGCATCATCCTGTTGGCCCGAGAGATACTCAACCGCCCCAGGCTGAACGAGGCGATTGTCGCCAATGGCGGTTTTATCACCACAGACAGCCTTTCCAAGGCAGCCGATTCAAGGGTCGGTAACACCCACCCGGACAGGCATAGCGCAGACCCCTTTCATTCCAAGACCGACGCAGAGGTCGTCAGGGCATTCAGGGCAATGTTCGATGAGCTGCGCGACACAGCCGAGGACTACAGTTTCTTTTTTGAGAAACACCGATATGTGAAGACCGACAAGCTGCTCGAGATGAGCCAGGACCCTGACGAAACCGATAAAAAGGGTGACGTTGTGCGGGATGCGGCCACCGGGTTTCCCAAAAAAAGATACAGCGAGCAGCAGGTGTACCTGGCCAGGAATCTGGTTGAGCGCTCGGGCTTGCTGGCGTCGCTGGAGAGCAGCAAGGCCAACGGCACGCGTTTTTTTGGTAGCCACAACACTGAGGGATGGCTGAAGAACTACAGCATCGATCGGTGGCTGGAAAATGACAGGAAGGAGAAGGGCAACTGAAGGGCGCTGATCAGCGTCTTCAGCGTCCCCCCATTCCTGCCGGTTTTCGCGTTACACCCGCAGTATTTTGCCGCTGACCGCCACCGCCGCCAGCAACCCACCGATCAACAGAAAGGCGGTCGCCAGGCTGCTGCCATGGGCAATGAAGCCGATCACGGCGGGCCCTGCCAAAATCCCCGCGTAACCCAGCGTGGTAATCGCGGGTACGGCAATGTGTTCCGGCATGACGTTTTGCTTGCCGACGGCGGTATAGAGCACCGGGACGATATTCGAGCAGCCGGCGCCCACCAGCGCATAACCCAACAGGGCCATTTCCCACGCCGGGGACAGTGTTGCGAGGAACACGCCGGCTGCTGCCAGCGAGCCACCGATCACGATCACCCGGGTGGCCCCCAGACGACGTACGATCGCGTCACCGGTCAAGCGTCCGGCCGTCATCGTCAGGGCAAATGCCGCATAGCCAAGGCCCGCGTAGGCTTCGTCCAGGCCGCGCTCGGCACTGAGAAACACGGCGCTCCAGTCGAGTACGGCGCCTTCGGCGAGAAAAACGATAAAGCACAAACCGCCAATAAACAGCACCACCCCGTGGGGAACGGCAAACGCCGGCCCTGAGCTTTCACTGCCATAGGGCAGCAAATGCGGCCCGGCCTTGAGCAAGGCCAGCCCCATGATGACGATCACCACCAGGGTCGCCTGCAGCGGCGAAAAGCCCAGCCCCAGCAGGCCGGAAACCCCCGCTGCGCCAACAATACCGCCCAGGCTGAACAAGCCATGAAAGCCCGACATCATGGTTTTGCCGCTGGCGCGCTCTACGATGACCGCTTGAAGGTTGACGGTTGAGTCCACGGTGCCCAAGCCTGCGCCAAACAGAAACAGCCCGGCCATCAGCAGCGGAATCGAACTGACCGTGGCCAGTATCGGCAGGGCCAGGCAGATCATGAGCGTGCCGGCGCTGAGCACCCGACGGCAGCCAAAGCGTGACGCCAGTACGCCCGCCACCGGCATGGCGAGAATCGAACCCACCCCCAAGCACAACAACAGCAGGCCAAGCGTGCCTTCATTGAGTTGCGCACGTTCCTTGGCGTACGGCACCAGTGGCGCCCAGGCGGCGATGCCGAAGCCGGCAATGAAAAAAGCGATACGGGTCGACATTTGCTCCAGCCGCCCGGGAACCACGGGCGCTGGGGTGGGGATGGCAGTCATGAAGAAATCCTTGGTTTTGCGTTCAATGAACGATGTCCGGCGACACATCCTTGCACATCAAGCCCGGTCGAGCGAGCCGAGCTCGTTCGCATTAGCCCATGGGATATTTTTACAACGATGGAACGCCTTGGACGATGGCGACCACATACAGGCTATCCAGTGTGTAGGAGGTGGCCTGGAAGGTGTGTAATCCCTGTGAGGACTGATGAACCCCAGGCTTCTTGCAGCGGGTTACCACCTTCCAGGCCACTTCCCACACCTGGGGTGTTCTGTAATACGCTGCCGCCCAATCAGTAGGTAACCGTATGGACGAACCGATGAAAACTTCCAGGCAGCTCGCCTCATGACCCAGTTCTACGACGCACGCGGCAATATCTATGGGGTGGTCAGCCCGGCTGACTTGCGCAGCCAGGGCATCGACGTGCCAGGCAGCGCCGAGTTGGCGGCGAACACCCGGCTGGCATGGGCCGCGTCGGCCATCGCATCTGAATGTGGCTGGGGGACGACGCCGCGTCCGGCGGGTGCCAAAGCGCATCGCTGCGATGGTTTGCTGGTCGGACCGTTTCAGGCTGCGCCACCGTTTGACCTGTTGATCGTCAACACTGACGGCACACTCGCGGAGCGCAGTGGCAATGGGCTGACCATTTTTGCCCAGGCGCTGACCGACCAGGGCCTGATGGCTCAAGCGTGTGAACTGCGGGTGCATCACGATCAGCCGGCTGCCGCGTCCCCCGTGACCACTGCTGTCGAGCCGGCGATCTACGAACAGGTCGAGGGCTTTTGGCTGGCCCTGGGGCAGCCTGCGTTCGGACCTGCGGCGGTCGGCGCCAACGACATTCAAGCCGTCTCGGTGCGGCACCGTGAGTTCAGTCGCGTAGCGGCCTTGGCCACCATCGACCCGCAATGGGCATGCAGCCAGTTTGTGCGAGTGGGCAACCCCCATTGCGTGACCTTGGTCGAGCAGGTCTCGGCTTTGCCGGAAAACCCCGCGATGCTCCAACCCGTACTGTTTGAGCGCTTGCAAGCAATAGCCTTCGCGCCGCCCGTCGGCAAGGGCCAACCCTGTGTGGCTGGCGTCAACCTGCAATGGGCTGCGCGAGCCTCGGGCAACCGGGTAATCGCACGGGTGTTCGAGCGGGGCGAGGGGCCAACGGCGTCTTCGGGGACCAGCGCCAGCGCGGTGGCCTGCGCAGCGTGGCGCGCAGGTTGGATTGACGCCGCTGAAGTGGCCGTGGTGATGCCGGGTGGCACAGCGCCTGTCCGTTTGCACGCAGAGGCGCAAACACTGGTGAGCGTCAGTCTGTTCGGCGCCGCACACCGGCAGCGGTAAGCAGGGAGTAACAGTGGATAGCTTGGAGTGTTGTCTGCTGTTTCGTAATTGATTAGTTGTATTGGTAAGTTCAGATGTAAGAATTTTCTTGTTTTAGAAGACGTGCTTATTGAGTGTATTAATTATTTTGTAAAAGTCATTTCCATCTCTGTCGTACGAAACTTCTTTTTTATTTCTGAAGAGCCGAATTTTCCCTGAAATCGCTAAGCTTCAAGGCGTTCAGGCGCTTTTTCTCGGCTGGCAATCAGTACTTTCCGGGGAGAGCTTTAAATCAGCGAGTGGGTTTATCAGCGACGGGTAACAACGGATGGTTGACGCGTTTGTTTCGTCACGTTTCAAATTGATTATTCCGGAAGTGACTTCCGACTTTCAGGTGCTTGCCTTCAACGGCTGCGAGTTTATTGACCAACCGTATTTCATTCATATGCAGTTGGTCAGCGAAAACCCCTGTGTGGATCTGGAAGCACTGCTCCACCAACCGGCGTACCTGCATCTGGGGGAAGTGGATCAAGGCCTGCACGGTCAAGTCTACGCGGTAGGGCGTGGCGACCCAGGTGTCCGGCTCACCCGTTATCACTTGACGCTGGCGCCGCGCCTGGCGAGTCTCGCCCACCGCCGTGATCAGCGGGTTTTCCAGCAGCGCAGCGTGCCGCAGATCATCGCGGCCGTGCTTGAGCAACACGGCATCCTGGCCGATGCGTACGTGTTCGAACTGGGCCCGGTGGTTTATCCGCCGCGCGTTTTTTGTGTGCAGTACGCGGAGACCGACCTGCACTTCATCCAGCGGTTGTGCGAAGAGGAGGGGATTCACTACCACTTCCGCCACAGCGCGAACAATCATCTGCTGGTGTTTGGTGATGACCAGACGGTGTTCCAGCGCTTGCCCGTGCAGCGATATCACTCGGCCAACGATCCGCTGGCGGAAGCGGCGGGTATCCAGCGTTTCGATGTGCGCCTGGAAACCCGTAGCCGAAAAACGGTACGCCGTGATCACGATTTCGAGCATCCGTCCTTGTTGTTGCAAGGCGTGGCCGGCTCTGCGACACCGTCTCCTCTTGAAGACTACAACTACCCTGGGGGTTTTTCCGGTCCTGTGCGCGGCAGGCAGCTGGCCTGTCGCGGTCTTGAGCGTCATCTGGCCGATCGCTGCCGGGCCTTGGGCACGAGCGACCAACCGCTGCTGCGCAGCGGCCATTTTCTCGAACTGCAGGAACATTCCGATCCAGCCTGTAACGACCTGTGGTTGATCACCTCAGCGCGTCATGAAGGCTACCAGCCACAGGTGCTGGAGGAGGCGGCGGGCGAGGCGAATACCTTCCAGGGTTATCGCAACCGTTTCACCGCAACACCTTGGCGTGCGGTGCACAGGCCGCCGCTGAAACACCCCAAGCCAACCATCAATGGCAGTCAGACGGCCACTGTCACCGGGCCTGCCGGGGAGGATGTGCATTGCGATGCCTATGGCCGAGTGAAGGTACGTTTTCATTGGGACCGTCGGGACCCGACGGATGACACAAGCAGCTGTTGGGTGCGCGTGGCGTCCGGTTGGGCCGGTGACGGGTTCGGCGCAACGATGATTCCCAGGGTCGGTATGGAGGTGTTGGTGAGCTTTTTGGAGGGCGACCCGGACCGGCCGTTGATCAATGGTTGCCTGCCCAATGCCTCGCTCCTGCCGTCCTACCCCTTGCCGCAGCACAAGACACGCAGCGTCTTGCGCAGCCGCAGCACCCTGGGAGGCACGGGCGGCAATGAATTGCACCTCGAAGACCGCCAGGGTGCAGAACTTGTCTATCTGCGCGCCCAGCGTGACCTGGAGCAGCAAGTGGGGCATGACAGCCGCCTGGAGGTACAAGGCGACAGTTACATGCAGGTCGGCCAAACCCTGGTGATCGGAGCCGGGCAACAGGTTCACCTGACGGCGGGTTCCAGCCTGGTGATCGACGGGGGGACGCAGTTGAGTTTCAAGGCCGGGGGTGAACACCTCGTGATTCAAGCGGGCGGCATTTTCAGCAGCCGGCCCATCACTGTCGCAGGGGCGGCGGTGGCCGGCACTTTACCTTCGGATGATCGTCCGAGCCTGTCTGCCGTTCAAGGCACCCTCATGGACATGGCCCGGCAACTGGGTGCGGACTATTGCCCCGTCTGCGAGCGCTGTGGTGAAGGCCTGTGCGATCTCAGCGGGAGGGCTGCGTGATGCAAGGCATGCCTTATCCATGGATGGCCCGACAGCAACAGGCGGGACGCCATTTGTGCTTGATTATCGACGGGGGCGCAAAAGCGTGCGAGGCACTGTCGGCGGCTCGCGGCACCTCGCGATATTGCACCCTCTATAGCCAGACCGTGTTAGCGGAGTTGGCGCATACCGGCCCGGCGATCCTGTTGCTGGAGCAGGTGGGAGAACAGGCCTTGACCCGCTTGCTGCAACAGCCCGAAACGAACTGCGGGTGGCTGGGCAGCTTGCTCAACGACGATCTGACCGAGGTGATCCGGCATTGGCGCGAGCGGATGCTGGTCGGCGCACCGGGGCGCCAGGCCCTCTACCGGTTTCAAGACAACCGCACCCTGGCACGCGCCTTGGCCTACCTGCCTGCCGAACAGTGGCCGGTATACCTGGGGCCACTGGCCAGCGTGTGCTACTGGCATGACGACCGATGGTGCTGCTGCGACAACCCGGCACCAGGTGAGTACCCGGTACCGGATCCCACACCCTGGTCGCAGGTCCCCAACCCCCAGGCTGCGGCCATCCTGCACGCCAATATCCTGCGCTACCTGCTGGCTGAGCACAGTGAGGACATGGTGATGCTGGTGGAGTTTCAAGACCCGAGGATCTGGCTGAGCCAAGTGTTGGAGCAGGCCCATGCCTGGCAATGGTGCGGCCCGCAACAGCTGGAATTCCTGGTGGTGCGACGGCTGGAGGAGGCCACGCGAAGCAGTGTGATCCGGTGGCAGCCGATGCAAGGCGAGGCCCCGGCGGAACATTACGAACGGTTGGTGGAACAGTGGCGAAGGGAAGGGGCGGAGCATGTCTAGCTGGATGAAAAACGTGGTGATTGTGCTGGGGATGCTGGCGT
Organism: Pseudomonas sp. R19M; assembly: GCF_050312585.1. Taxonomy (NCBI): domain Bacteria; kingdom Pseudomonadati; phylum Pseudomonadota; class Gammaproteobacteria; order Pseudomonadales; family Pseudomonadaceae; genus Pseudomonas; species Pseudomonas sp. R19M. The sequence continues at coordinate 21,200 of NZ_JBNPJV010000104.1, read as the reverse complement.
TATCGGGGTGCGCGGGGAAGAGCGCGGACAGCTTTACGCTGGAGGTGGATCTGCCGGCGGATTTTGAACTCAAGACGGCTGCCAATTATCGTCCCGCCACCGGCGCAGCCTGTTCCCTGCCGATCCGCCGAGGCAAAAGGCCAGAGCGCAAGGTGTTTTTTACCGAGTTCAATCCCGTGGCTAATCGGGTGAGCTATGAATTGCCACTCAGCGAAACCATTGAGGGGTGTCCTTCGGTAATAAGCAGCGTGCAATTTGATGTTTATGCAAAATGGGGAAAGCAGGATTGGGATGTGGGAGGGGATCTTGCCGGGATTGGTATTCGAGACCGTTTGGCGGGTGATCTACCTGGAATGCCCGAGGACGGTGTTCAGGAGTTGAAAGGGCAATGCCGTTGGTATTTCCGCACGATAGGACCTATGCACGCGATCATCAAGATTCTGCAATGCCATTCGTTGGATGCAGCCGGTCAGCCGCAAAAGATGCAGGCTGGCGGCGTTGCCCAACGAGACCAGTTGCGAGGGAAAAAGTTAAGAATGGTATTGAAGGTTCTTGATGAAGAGTTACCTGCTTTTGATCACAGATGGATAGCCGTACCGGGCGGGTGGAAGCGCTGCCGAGGTAAAAGCTTTGAGGATATGGCCGCGTATTGCACCGGCAATGACTCGGAGTTCAAGCCTGTAAAGATGCCGGATGGGCGTATCTGTGACGTCTACCCGACATGCCATCAACAAGGAGCGAATTGATGAAACAGGATGCATGGAAGCAGGCTTTTTTCAGCGGCAAGATGCCGGCATGTGCAATGAAAGGGCACTGGGTGAGCTTTTGCCTGGTGGATGAAACGGGGAGTGGGACGGCGTACGGCGGGCTTGCCTATACGGTTCACGACAGTATGGGGTGCGAGTACAACGGTAAATTGAATGGAGAGGGGTTCGCAAATATACAGGGGGTTTACCGCGGTCCTGTCGTTCTCAAGTTCGATGACCCGTATGCCGGGGCACAAGAGCCGTATTACCGATTGAGTGCGCGCCTGACGTACAAGCTGCCGATTACCGAGATTCAAGTCCGCGCCGAACAAACACGGTTTTCTGATGCAAAGGGGCAGCGTATTCAGGGGAATCCCGCCATGCAGCGGGCAGACCGGTTTTATCATGTTGAAGTCAGCGATCTGGTCAACCATGTCGCGCACTTGCCGTCGATCGCTCCTGCGATGTTCAGCCCTCATCGGCATGCGTTGAAAATGGTGAACGACCTTGGATTCGGCCCGCCTCTGTCCTCGGGAGTGGTCTTGTTTCCCAATCAGTTCAGTGTGTTGGAAGTACGGCCCTTACGTGCGCTACGGCCGATGCTTTCCACCGCAGATCATTTCTGTGCCTTGAACTTGTACCAATTGGCGCTGATGTCCGCCTTGAGCTACTGCGATTTTGGTCAGCAACCGCCGAAGAAACCTATCGACAAAGTGACGTTCCCGTTCAACCCTACCGTTGGCAATCTGTTTGCCGAAACGTTATCGGGGTACCACGAAGCCTGGCGAGTGGATCTCGAGCAAACGCAACGCTTTTTTCCCGTGTATGAAGATGTTCCTTACTCCCGGCGTTTCGAGATCCTGCCCTTCGATCCCGAGTTGTATCCGCAAAATCATCCGGCTCGCGAAGAGGAGCAGGAGCATCCCTCGAACCTGCACTTTTTCGACGATGAAAAATTTGGTACCGACACTCAGGCGTTTATCTGCCATCACGATGAAGTCGTCCTGATCTCTGTGCGCGGTACCGTCAGCGCCGCCGATGCCCTGCGCGACGCGAACGCCCATCAGGTGGCCTTCGCCGAAGGGGGCGGCAAGGTGCATCTGGGTTTTTATGAGGCTTACCGGGCCATGCGAAACTTCGTGCTGCGCTACCTCAGCCAGTTTTATGAAGGCCAACGAATAGTCATTTGCGGACACAGCCTGGGCGGCGCGATTGCCTTGTTGTTGGCCGAGGGGCTGCGTCGTGTACCTAATCCCAGCTACAACATCCTCCTCTACACCTACGGCGCCCCCCGAGCGGCCGACAGCGAGTTCGTCGACGGCGCTTCAGCCTTGGTCCACCACCGTATCGTCAACCACAACGACCCCGTTCCCAGTGTTCCGGCTACCTGGATGAATACCACCGCCAAACTCTGGATTCCGGGCGCCATAACCTTGTTCAGCGCGCCTGCCCATGGGGGCCTGCTCTTCGCTGCTGGGCTGGTGCGGGTGGGGGGCAACCCTTACCGGCATCACGGCGAACAGCAACACTTCATGCCGATCGAACTCCCAGGCGGCAGGCATTCCTCGGTGCTATGGAAGCCAGGTTGTGAGTCGCTCCACGAAGCAGGCTGCAATCGTGCGTTGCAATTGCATGGCGACATGCCGCAGCGCGATAACCTGCTCAAGCAGCTGTTCCAGGCGCATCAGCACTTCATGACCGCCAGCTACATCCCGGCGGCATGGGCCACCTTGCGGCGCTGGCAGCAAACACTGGAAAGCCAGGGCCCTCTGGTTACGCAGAGGGAGTTCGAGCTGTTGGATCGCGCCTTCGAAGACATGCGTGAGCAACTGCGCGCCAAGCGACGCGAGCTTGCCCGACGGCGCCCCGCCAATGATCGCGACTATGAACGCAACGATGCCTTGAATGCCGAGATCGACCGTTTGCATACCAGCCGCGAGCGCCTGGCAACCCTGCGCTGGCGCCGCCTTGAGGCGCATGATGTCTACGGCAGCCAGGCGTATGGCGCTAACCTGCAACCCAGCCTCAAGCGCTGGTTCACCCATCGGGAAAACCAGGAAGTGGCCCAGCTCGCCAGTATTCCGCCACCGACGCTCAATGATCGGGTGAGGGCGCAAATACTGGACATCGACTCGATCGTCTAGCCTGGCGTGTGCGCAAACTCCACCTGTGCCGGTTGCCGCTTCATCAGCACTTTACCGTTGCGGATCGAGTACAACGGCAGGCCCTGACTGCGGATCACCTCATAGTCACTGTTGGCCGAGAGGATCAACAGATTCGCTGGTCGACCGGGCTCCAGCCCGTAGCGGTCCCCGAGGGCCATGGCCTTGGCGCTGTTGTCGGTCACCAGGTCGAGGGCCGATTGCAGGTTGCGGTAACCGAGCATATGGCAGATGTGCAAACCGGCTTCGAGTACACGCAGGATGTTGCCATTACCCAGTGGGTACCAGGGGTCGACGATGGAGTCCTGGCCAAAACAGACGTTCATACCGGCTTCGAGCAATTCGTTGACGCGAGTGACGCCGCGCCTTTTCGGAAAACTGTCGAAGCGGCCCTGCAGGTGGATACTTTCGGTCGGGCACGACACAAAGCTGATACCGGAGTGTCCCAGCAGGCGAAACAGTTTGGCGCAGTAAGCGTTGTCGTAGGAGCCCATGGCCGTGGTGTGGCTGGCGGTGACGCGGGCGCCCATGTCGCGGCTGCGGGCTTCTTCGGCGAGCACTTCGAGGAAGCGTGAATGCGGGTCGTCGGTTTCGTCGCAGTGTACGTCCACCAGGCAACCGGTGCGTTCGGCCAGGTCCATGAGGAACTTCACCGAACTGACGCCTTGGTCGCGAGTGTATTCAAAGTGGGGGATGCCACCGATGACATCGGCGCCCAGGCGAATGGCTTCCTCCATCAAGGCCCGGCCATTGCGGAACGACTCGATGCCTTCCTGGGGAAAGGCGACGATCTGCAGATCAATCAGGTGCGTGGTTGCTTCGCGCACCTCCAGCATGGCTTTCAACGCGGTGAGGTCGGGGTCGGTGACATCGACGTGCGTGCGCACATGCTGAATGCCATGGGCCGCGAGGGCCTCGATGGTTTTTGTGGCGCGGGCCTTGGTGTCTTCATGAGTGATGGTGGCTTTGCGTTCGCCCCAGCACTCGATACCTTCGAACAAGGTACCGCTCATGTTCCAGCGCGGCTCACCGGCGGTAAGGGTTGCGTCCAGATGAATGTGCGGTTCGACGAATGGGGGGGTCACCAGGTTACCGGCGGCATCCAAGTCGCCGGGCGATAAAATGGGCGCCGCCGTTTGCGCGGTGATGCTGGCGATCCGGCCGTGTTCCAGGTGCAGATCGTGCAGGCCTTCACGGTTGCGCAGGCGGGCATTGATGATATGCATGGGCAAGTTCCTCTTGGCTAAAAACAATCAGGCAGACAGCGCTGGGCGGCTCCAAGGTTAGCATTCCCGGCCGGATTCATGCCGGAGCGTCAGCCAAGGGGACTCGTGCGCGCAGTGCGGCAGTGAGCGCGATGTAAGTCAGCGATGCCGCGACGATGCCCACCAGTGGCGCGACCCAGGGGGAGTTGAACGCCAGCACGGTACCGACGGCATAGGCGATCAAGCCCGGCCAGTTGAAAGCCGGCAGCTGTACCTCGGCCAGGCGCGGGTATTGCCCGCGATAACGGTAAAAGAAGTCCGCCATGATCACCCCGCCAATCGGCGGTATCACCGTGCCCAGCAGGATCAGGTAAGGCACCAGCATGTCGTACATGCCGAGCAACGCCAGCAGGGTGCCGATCACCGCGCCTGCAAGGGTGACGCTCTTGCGACGCCGGGTGCGCAGCAAGTTGCAACCGGCCACGGCAAAGTTGTAGATGGTGTTGTCCTGGGTGCTCCAGATGTTGAGCAGCAACATTGCCATCGCGGCCATGGCGAAACCTTGCAGCAGCAGCACTTCCACCACATCGGGCTGTTGATAAACGATGGCGCCGTAAGCACCGATCAACACCATCAAGCCATTCCCGATAAAAAATCCGATCAGGCTGGCCAGCACTGCAACCTTGGCCGAACGCGAGAACCGGGTCCAGTTGGTGGCCTGGGTTGCGCCGCTGACAAAGGTGCCGAACACCAGGGTGACGGCCGTGGACAGGTCCAATTGTGCGGTCGGCACCACCGCCAGCAGGCCATTCAAGCCACCCACTTTCACGGTGGCGACCCACATGGATAGAAACAATAGAATGCCCATGGCCGGCACCGCGATGTAGGACAGAATCTCCAACCCGCGATAACCCACATAGGCGGTGGCGCAAAATACCAGGCCGAACAACACCATCAAGGCCAGTACGCTGCCTTGGCTCAACTCGAGATATTTACCCAGCACCACGGCGGCGGTGGCTGTCCCCCAGGCGTACCAGCCGATCTGGGTAAAACCGAGGATCAGGTCGCTGAGTTTGCTGCCCACTTCGCCGAAGCAGAAGCGCCCCATCAGTACCGAATTCAGGCCACTCTTGAAGGCGATGTAACCCAGCCCCGCAGCGTAAATGCCCAACAGCAAGTTACCCAATGCCACGACGCCGAGCATGTCGATAAAGCTGAACGCCACGCCCAGCTTGCCGCCGGCGAACATGGTCGCAGTAAAAAAGGTAAAGCCCAGCAGCACCATGGCGGTGGAAGCCAGGCCCTTGCGCGCATGCAAGGGGACTTCGCTGAGGGGGTAATCGTTGCCCGGTTCTTGCTGCGTCATGTGCCTTGCTCCCTGAATGAATGACGCAGGTCTGTTGCACCGTGCGTGCCAAATCAGTAGTGGTGACCGGCGAACGACCGCAAACGGTCTGTGTCGTCAAATAGCAGCAAAACACTGGGAGGGGCGTGCGGTGCCTTGTCGGGCACGAAAGCAGTGCAGCGATGATACAAATTGGATCAGTCGAACAGCGTGTGTGTGGTCTCGCCACGATGAAACGCAAAAGCCGCCTCAAGATCACTTTCGATGGTGCGCCCACGGGACAGGGGCGGCAGGTCATCCAGGCTGAAAAAGCCCACGTCCGTGGTTTCGAACCCCGCCGCAGGCGCGAGCTGATCCACCCGTTCGCAAAGGAAATACAGCTTGTAGAAGTCCCGCACATCCGGTCGATACAAACCCTTGGCCTTGTGGGTGACGCTGTACAGGGCCCGTGCGGTGACGCTCAGACCGGCCTCTTCGCGAATTTCCTTGACGATATTCTCGGCCGCCGACAAGCCGATATCGGCATAACCCCCAGGCAGCGCCCAGCAGCCATCGGTCAGCTCTTTCACCAGCAGAATCCGTTCGCCCTCGATCACCGCACCCCGCACATCGATCATCGGCGTGGAGTAGCGCTTTGCAAAGTCCGGCACCAGCCCAGTGATGCGCTCCAGCGGCACATTGCCCAATTGCGCGAGCATGCTGTGGGCAATCTCGGCGATTTCCTCCAGGCGCTCACGCTCGAAGTCGTCGGTGCAAAAATGCAGCCCGGTGGACGCCAACGCTTGCAAGCGTTTGGCCTGGGCCAGCCAAGTGTTTTCCATGGGGTCTCCTTTGTTCTGCACAGGCTTGCCGGTTGAAGGGTGCTACGCGGGGTATAAAAAAACCACCGCAAGGGTGGTTTCTTTACATCGCCGGTCTATTCGCCGCGATAGATGCAGCCGCTGGTGCACGTCTCGTGGATGCGGATCGCGCTTAGTTCCGGCAACAGCGGTTTCAACTCGTTCCAGATCCACTTGGCCAGTACTTCACTGGTGGGGTTTTCCAGGCCGGGAATGTCATTGAGGTAGTTATGGTCGAGACGTTCGTAGAGCGGCTTGAAAATCGCCTTGATCTCCGAAAAGTCGCGAATCCAGCCGGTATGAGGGTCGAGGTCGCCGCTCAGGTGGATGGCCACCTTAAACGAATGCCCATGCAGGCGCCCGCATTTATGGCCTTCCGGTACGTGGGGCAGGCGGTGGGCGGATTCGAAAGTAAATTCCTTGAAGATTTCCACAGTGTTTTCAGCTCGGTCAGGTATCTGGCAGGCGGCGAGTTTAACAGTTTGATCCCTCGCCGCGCATACCGCTCGGTCAAAGCGCCTGCAAGCGTTCGCCCAGGCCGCCCTTATCGACCAGTTCCAGGAACTCATCGCCCAACCGCCGGCTTTCGCTCATTGCCGTTTGCCAGTACTTGTTGCGGCTCGGGTCATCGCCCATGAAGCGCTTGAAGTCGCTGCGGTCCGGCAGCTTGCCGTGGGGCAGGCGGGCCAGGTAGTCCTTGGACGGTGCCAGCAGCAACACATCCTGCAAACCCTGCTGATTGCTGCGCCGCCACGGCAGGCCCTTGTCAAACCAGCCAGGGATGACCCGGTCGGTAAAGTGCGGATACAGCACGATGTCGTCGCCGTGGTAGGGCAGGTCGAGGTGGTAGTCCAGCAAGCCGCCGTCGCGGTAGGTGCCGTGGCCGGCGCCGGGCAGGTCGCGTATGCCTTGCATCACCATGGGAATGGAGCCTGAGGCCAGCAAGGCCTGGCGCAGGTTGCCCAGCTCCAGTTGCAGGAAACGCGATGGGAAATCCGTCAACGGATGCAACGGTGGCGCCTGGCGTGGGTCGTGGATGATCAACCGTTCAAAATGCCGCGACAGCCGTGCACGACCGCGCAAGTTATCGGCAATCACCGAAGTCAGGCCCAGGCCCAGGCGCCCGCGATGGTCATCGGCGAGCAGGCCATGGCTCTTGACCACCATGATGTTCAGGCGATAGTGGGGAGTGGCCAGCACCTGTGCATCACGGCCGGCCAGCAAGTCATCGAGCATGCGCCGGCAGCTTTGGGTGACCTCGGCCATGGTCACGCCTTTAGCGAAGCTCTGTTCGTTGTACAGGCGACCGAGGTCGAGCAGGCCTTGTACCGGGTCGGGCAGGCAGGCACTGGCAAATCGCCAGGAACCGATGGAGGCGCCGATCAGCGCGCGCTCACGGGGGGCGCGAGGCAGCCAGTCGCCGAACAGCGCCAGGTCCAGGCCTTGAATCCCTAAGGCCTTGGGGCCACCGGCCGCACCGGGTAGGATGCCGACATCGGCGGGCTTCAGGCCCTGTTCGCGAATACGCGCCAAGGCGCGCTGGCCGGCCTTGAGGGTCAAGGCGGGAAACTTGATGTGGATGGCTGTCATACCGGTCTCTTTTGAAGCGAGCGGGCAGTATAGGAAATCTGGCCTGGCGATGGGGCCGCTGATCGATGAAAATTGCCATGGTGGCAATTCAGTTTCAGTTAAGTTGCGACGGTTAACGTGGTGACCTCAAGGAACAGCAGGATACGCAATGAAGGTAAATCTACGGGGGGGCGGTCCAATGGCATTGGTGTTGCTATTGACCAGCTCCCACCTGATGGCCCACGACCTCGGCCCGGACGAAGCCTTGCGTCTGCGTCAGAAGGGCGTCATCGCCCCTCTGGAGCACTTGCTGGGCACGGCGCTGGAACGCTACCCCGGTGCCAAGTTGCTCGATGCCGAGCTTGAGGAGCACAAGGACCGCCCGGTGCCCTATATCTACGAAATCGAGTTGTTGACGGTGGAGGGAGTTGTGCGCGAAATCGAGCTCGACGCGAGCACCGGCGCGCTGCTCAAAGATAAGGAAGACGACTGATGCGCCTGCTTCTGGTGGAAGACAACGTTCCCCTCGCCGATGAGCTGCTGGCCGGCCTGCAACGCCAGGGCTATGCCGTCGACTGGCTGGCCGATGGCCGTGATGCAGCCTATCAGGGCAGCAGCGAGCCCTATGACCTGATCATTCTGGATCTTGGCTTACCCGGCCTGCCCGGGCTTGAAGTCCTGGCGCAATGGCGTGCGGCGTCACTGGTCACGCCGGTGCTGATTCTGACCGCCCGCGATTCCTGGGCCGAGCGCATCGAAGGGCTCAAGGCCGGCGCGGATGATTACCTCGCCAAACCCTTTCATCCTGAAGAGTTGTTCCTGCGCATCCAGTCACTGTTGCGCCGTTCCCACGGCCAGGCCAACCAGCCGACCTTGCAGGCCGCCGGACTGCACCTGGATGAGGGGCGCCAGTGTGTGCTGCGCGATGGTGACGAGATCCAGCTGACCGCCGCCGAGTTTCGCCTGCTGCGCTACTTCATGCTGCACCCCCAGCAGATCCTGTCGAAAAGCCACTTGGCTGAACATTTATACGACGGCGAGAGCGAGCGCGATTCCAATGTGCTGGAAGTCCACGTCAACCATCTGCGCCGCAAGTTGGGCCGCAGTGTGATCGAAACCCGGCGCGGCCAGGGTTACCGGTTTGGCGCCAGCCCTGCATGAAGTCCATTCAGCGGCGCCTGAGCCTGGGCCTGGTCAGTGTGATGGTGGTCGTCGGCGTGGTGCTGGCGCAGACCAGCCTGTGGTTGTTCGAAGCCGGGTTGCAACGCTACCTGGAGGCTGGGCTGCGCAACGATAGCGAGAACCTGCTGGTTGCGCTGGTGCGGGGGGCCGATGGCGTGCAACTCGATGAGCACCGTTTGTCACCGGCTTATCAGCGACCGTTTTCCGGGCATTACTTTCGGATTGATTTTGCCGATGTTCACTGGCGTTCCCGCTCGCTGTGGGACCAGGAGCTGCCGCGCCTGCCGCAGACCGGTCTCAAAGGCAACCTGCAATTGGGGCCGGAGGGCCAGCAACTGCTGGTATTGCGTTCGGACTACAAACGTTTTGGGCAGTCGATTTCCATCAGCGTGGCCCAGGACTACACACCTGTGCGGGAAAGCTTTCGCCTGATGCGGCAAATCGGTCTGGTGCTGGGGTTGGCGGCGTTGTTGCTGGTGTTGATCCTGCAACGGGTGACCGTACGTCGTGCGTTGCGCCCGTTGGAGACCGCCCGCGAACAGATCGCCCAGTTACAACAAGGCCAACGCTCGCAGCTCGATACCCAGGTGCCGCTGGAGCTGGAGCCGCTGGTGGCGCAGATCAACCACCTGCTGGCCCACACTGAAGACAGCCTCAAGCGTTCACGCAACGCCCTGGGCAACCTCGGTCATGCCTTGAAAACCCCGCTGGCCGTGTTATTGAGCGCAGCGTCCAGCGAGCCGCTCAAGGACCATCCGCACCTGAGCAAGTTGTTGCGTGAGCAGCTTGAGCAAGTGCAGCAACGCCTCAATCGTGAACTCAACCGCGCACGCCTGGCCGGTGAAACCCTGCCCGGCGCATTGTTTGATTGTGAAAAAGAACTGCCCAGCCTGTTGGCCACGCTCAACATGATCCACGGTGAACATCTGGACTTGAGCTATCAGGTGTCGCCCGGGCTGCAATTACCCTGGGACCGCGAAGATCTGCTGGAACTGCTCGGCAACCTGTTGGACAACGCCTGTAAATGGGCAGACGCCGAAGTCTGCCTGAGCATCGGCGAAACGACGCAGACCTATCGGTTGGCCGTGGAAGACGACGGCCCCGGTATTCCCGAGACCGACCGCGACAAGGTGCTCAGCCGCGGCACGCGTCTGGATGAGCAGATCGACGGCCATGGCCTTGGGTTGGGGATCGTGCGCGATATCGTCGAGGTGTGGGGCGGGGTCTTGCAGTTGCAGGAGAGCCGGCTGGGAGGCCTGAAGGTGCTGGTCGAACTCCCCAAACGCCAGAGCTGACACAGCGCCCTCCAAATTGAATCTCCTACGGTGTTCAGACCCTGAATTGATCCATCAGCCCCTGCTGTTGATTCGCCAGGCTGTTCAACGCCTGGCTGACCCGCGCCGACTCATTGGCCTGCTCCGACAACGACTCGGTCACATCCCGAATCGTCGCCACATTACTGTTGATCTCTTCAGCCACCGCGCTTTGTTCCTCGGCAGCGCTGGCGATTTGCAGGTTCATGTCGCTGATCACGGTGACTGCGTCACCAATCTGGCGCAAGGCCGTCACCGCTTGGCCGACCTGTTCGACACTGCCCTGAGCCTGGCGATGGCTATTGCCCATGGCACCGACCACCTCGGTGGTGCCGCTTTGCAATTGCTCGATCACCAGGCGGGTTTCCTCCACCGACTCCTGGGTACGTCGCGCCAGGTTACGCACCTCGTCGGCAACTACGGCAAACCCACGCCCAGCTTCACCGGCCCGGGCCGCTTCGATGGCTGCATTGAGTGCCAGCAGGTTGGTCTGCTCGGCGATGCCACGGATCACTTCCAGCACCGAACCGATTTGTTTGCTGTTGGCTGCCAGGCCCTCGACTTGGGCCATGGCGGTACTCATGTCGGCGGCCAGCGCACCGATGTTGCTGGTGGTACGGTCGATTACCGTCAAGCCTTCACGCGTAGCCTGGTCGGCATCGCGTGCGGCCTGGGCGGCTTGGGCCGCGCTGCGGGCGACATCCTGGGCGGTGGCGCTCATTTCATGGGAGGCGGTGGCGACCTGATCGACCTGGCGGTATTGCTGTTCCATACCGGCGCTGGTTTCAGTGGCGATCGCGGCGGATTGGTCGGCGGTGCCACGGGCGTCCTGCACTGAGCGTTTCACTTCGGCAATGATCGGCTGCAGCTTGTCGAGGAAGCGGTTGAACCAGCCGGCCAGTTGGCCCAGCTCATCTTTTTTGTCGTAGGCCAGGCGGCGGGTCAGGTCGCCTTCGCCACTGGCGATGTCTTCAAGCATGTGCGCCACGCCGAGAATCGGACGGGTCACGCTGCGCGCCATCAGCCACACCAGCGCCAGGCCCACCACCGCAGCCAATAGGCCCAGGCTCAGTTCCAGCAGGGTGCCCTTGGCATTGTCGGCGTCCAGTTGCGCTTTCAGGGCTTCGGCAGGCGCGACCAGGACTTTCTCCGGCACGTCGAGCAACACGCCCCAAGGCTTGCCCCCCGGGATCGGTGTAAACGACGCCAATACCTTGAGTTGCTGGCCGGTGCGCAGGCTGCGGGTTTGCGTGCTGCCGGCGAGGGCGCTGATCAACTGCGCGCCGCTGGCAGTGTCGACCTGGTCCAGGCGCTGGCTGAGTTTGCTCGCGTCCGGGCTGTAACCGGCAAGCAAGCCGGTCGGGCTGAGGATGCTGACCTGGGTCTGGCCGTCATACAGCTTCTGGCTCGCCTGTTGGCTGACGGCCTGCAAGCTGTTGAGGTTGATGTCCACCGACAGCGAGGCGATGACTTTGCCGTTGACGATCAACGGGAACACGATACTGGTCATCAGCACGTTCTGCCCGTCGATCACATAAAAATACGGTTCGATCACGCAGGGTTTGAGGGTTGTGCGTGGGCAGGTGAACCAGGCGTTGGCTTTTTCGCCGCTGGGGCCGACGCTGGTATCGGCCATGTCGCTTTCGGGCAGTGACATCGAGGTCAGTTTGCCCGGCGTGGGTTGCGACCAGTACAGGGCAAAGCGGCCTTTTTCGTTACTGCCCAGTTCTTTCTGATTGGCGAACAGCTCGTCCTTGCCGTCCAGCGCATTCGCTTCGAACACCAGGGACAAACCGAGCAGGTCCGGGTTGGCCTGCAACGCGGCCTTGACCTGGCGAGTCAGGTCTTCGCGGGTGTCGAAGGCATCGAGAAAGCGCTTTTCAGCCTGTTCGCGCAGAAACAGCACTTGGCGGGAAAAGCCATGGCCGTACTGGTAGGCGTCCATGAACTGCTGGCGAATGCCCAATGCCTGCCCTTCACCCTGCGCTTCGATGCGCGTCTGGGCGGCTGCATCAAGCATCTGCATGCTGGACGCTTTGACCTGCTCGGAACTCTGCGCCATGCGATACAGCGACAAACCCACCAGAAGGGTCACGATCCCCAGCAGGCAAAGGCCGGCGAGCAGGGTGATTTTCCATTGAATGGAGAGCTGTCTGAGCGACATCGGGACATCCTTACCTGAAAACACATAGAGACCCGTTATCGGCGGCACGTCTGATTTCTTTATTTGCGGGGCCCGGGCTTGCCGTAATGCCAGTCAGTTAAATGGTGGATGTAGAACACAGCGTTTGGTCGCGGCAGGTTCTTTTAACTGACTGGCATTAGGACTTGCCCGGGTTTTTTGACATGCCCGCCCACCTGCTGCAAAGTGCCCGCCCTCTAATAAGACCTCCTCAGCCTGCACGCCGGCCACCCTGTTCCATGGCCGCCTGGGCGACGTATGCCTGTTCTTTTGTTTTCTGTCTTGAGGTAACCATGATTAACGCAGTAATCGCCGCGGTCGGCACCATGCTGGTGCTCAGCCTGTCCCGCGTGCATGTGGTCATCGCCATTATTGTCGGTGCGCTGGTGGGCGGCTTGACCGGTGGCCTGGGTATCGAAGCCACGCTCAAAGCGTTTAACGGTGGTTTGGGCGGCGGTGCAACCGTGGCTTTGTCTTACGCTTTGCTCGGCGCTTTCGCTGTGGCGATTGCCAAATCCGGTCTGGCCCACGCCCTGGCGGACAAAGCGTTGCTGCTGGTGGATCGCCAGGAAGCGACGGGCGGCAATCACGTCAAATGGTTGTTGATCGGCCTGCTGTGGAGCGTCGCGATTGCCTCGCAGAATATCCTGCCCATTCATATTGCCTTTATCCCGCTGTTGGTCCCGCCGCTGTTGTACGTGCTGACCAAATTGCAACTGGACCGCCGCCTGATCGCCTGCGTGATGACTTTCGGCCTGATCACGCCCTACATGTTCCTGCCGGTAGGCTTCGGCAACATCTTCCTCAACCAGATCCTGCTGGCCAACGTCGCCAAGAGCGGCGTAGACATCAGTCAGGTCAACGTTACCCACGCCATGGGCTTGCCGGCGCTGGGCATGGTGGTCGGCCTGTTGGTGGCGGTGTTCATCAGCTACCGCAAAAAGCGTGTGTATGACCTGGAGAAAATCGAGCGGGTCGAGCAAGTGGCGGTGCAATACAACCCGTTGACCCTGCTGGTGGCCGGGCTGGCGATCGCTGCGGCATTCATCATCCAATTGTGGCTGGACTCGATGATCATCGGCGCCCTGGCCGGGTTCCTGATCTTCTCGGTGTCCGGCATCGTGCGCTGGCGCGAGACCGACGACCTGTTCACCGAAGGCATGAAGATGATGGCGATGATTGGCTTCATCATGATCGCCTCGTCGGGTTTTGCCGAAGTGCTCAAGGCCACCGGCGACGTGCGCTCGCTGGTGGAAGCGTCGGCGGCGTTCATCGGCCATAGCCGGGGTGTGGGCGCGTTGCTGATGTTGCTGGTGGGCCTGCTGGTGACCATGGGGATCGGTTCGTCGTTCTCCACGGTGCCGATCCTCGCCGCGATTTTCGTGCCGCTGTGCGTGCAACTGGGCTTCAGCCCGTTGGCTATCGTGTGCATCGTCGGTACGGCGGGGGCCTTGGGTGATGCCGGGTCGCCGGCGTCGGACTCCACCCTCGGCCCGACCTCCGGCCTGAACATTGACGGCCAGCATCACCATATCTGGGACACCGTGGTGCCCACGTTCCTGCACTACAATATTCCGTTGTTGGCGTTTGGCTGGATTGCCGCGATGACCCTCTGACAGGGTTGTCCTACAGAAATCGGACAATTGGCCGTTAACTTCTCAAGTCGCCACGAATAAGAGAGAAAAGCCATGCGTCTGAGTTTGAAGGCCAAAGTCCTGGCCCTGGCCGTCGTGCCGGTATTGCTGTTTGCCGTGGTCATCAGCCTGACCACGGTGTGGATCCTGCAGGGGCAGGCGCGCAACGAGGTGGACGAAACCCGCCAGCGCCTGCTCAACGACGCCAAGACGACGCTGCGCAGTTACGTGGAAGTGGCCATGACCACCATCAAGCCGCTCTACGACGCGGCCGCCCCCGGCGACACGGCGGCGCGGGCCGAGGTGGTCAAGCTGCTGTCCAGTACCAGCTATGGCAAGGATGGCTACTTCTTCGGCTACGACTCCGAGACCATCCGCCTGTTCAAGGGCAACAGCCCCGATGGCGTAGGCAAGAGCTTCAAGGACAACCGCGACCCCAACGGCGTCTACGTCAACCGCGACCTGGTCAAGGTCGGCAAGGACGGCACCCACTACCTGCAATACAGCTCGACCCAGCCCGGCCAGACCGAGTTGGTGCCCAAGCTCGGCTATACCGAGTACTTGCCGAAATGGGACATGGTGATTGGTACCTCGGTAAACCTCGATGGCATTGAAGCCCAAGTGGCAGTGGTCGAGGCCAAGGTCGAGAAACGCATGGAGGGCGTGCTGCTGAGCATCCTCGGTGTGGCCGTGGTGGTGCTGCTGGTGATTGCCGCCGTGGGCATGATAGTGGCCAATACCATCCTGCGTCCGCTGGGCCTGATGAAAGCCAACCTGGACGACATCGCCGCCGGCGAAGGCGATTTGACCCGCCGCCTGGCTATCACCAGCCAGGATGAGTTGGGCGATCTTGCCGTCGCGTTCAATCGTTTTGTCGACAAAATCCACAGCTTGGTGCGCCAGATCACCGAGATGACCAGCCAACTGACCGGCCTGGTCAGCCAGGTATCCGATCAAGCCCAGCGCTCTGAACAGGCCATGGAGCGCCAACGCCATGAGACCGATCAGGTCGCCACTGCCATCAACCAGATGTCCTCTGCGGCCCAGGAAGTTGCGCGCAGTGCTCAAGGGGCTGCCGTCGCTGCGCAACAGACCGATGCCGAAGGGCACGCGGCCAAGCGTGTGGTCGACGGCAGCATCGCGCAGATCCACGCGCTGGTGAACGATATCCGCAGCAGTGGGGTATCCCTCGACAGCCTGCAGCAGGATGTGTCGTCGATCGTCAGTGTGCTGAGTGTGATCCGCTCGATTGCCGAACAAACCAACCTGCTGGCCCTCAACGCGGCGATCGAAGCCGCGCGGGCCGGGGAGGCCGGGCGAGGGTTTGCGGTGGTGGCCGACGAAGTGCGTGCCCTGGCCAGTCGCACCCAGACCAGCACTCAGGAAATCCAGGGCATGATCGACCGCCTGCAAAAAGGCACCGTTGCCGCCGTGGACGCCATGCGCCGGTCCAGCGACGCGGGCGACGGCACCTCGGCCCAAGCCAACGAAGCCGGAGCCTCACTGGACACCATGGCGCAACTGATCGGCACCATCAATTCGATGAACGCCCAGATCGCCAGCGCCGCCGAGGAGCAGACTGCCGTGGCCGAGGAGATCAACCGCAGCGTGCATCAGATTGCCGTGGCGGTGGACACTGTGGCCGATGAAACCCAGCAGGGCGCCCAGACTTCGCGCAGTCTGGCGGACCTGGGGCAGCGCCTGGGGCAATTGGTGGGGCAGTTCAGGATCTAGAGATCGCGCATCAACAAGCCAAAGCGCAAGTCCATGTCGGCCGGCAGTGGCACATACACCGTGTGTCCGTCCCCCGGCGCCACCTCAAGGGCTTCGCCTTTGGCATTGTGCAAAGTGTTCAGGTCAAAGTGGAAGTTGCCGGCGGGGGTCATCAACTCCAGGTGATCGCCCACGACAAAGCGGTTCTTGACCTTGACCTCGGCCCAGCCGCTACGGCGCTCGCCGGTCAGTTCGCCGACAAACTGCTGGCGTTCGGACACTGAACTGCCGTTCTGGTAGTTCTGGTATTCGTCATGCACATGGCGGCGCAGGAAGCCTTCGGTGTAACCGCGCTGGGCCAGGGATTCGAGGTCGGTCATCAGGTTGCGGTCGAAGGCGCGCCCGGCCACCGCATCATCGATGGCCTGGCGATACACCTGGGTGGTGCGTGCGCAGTAGAAGTGGGACTTGGTGCGGCCTTCGATCTTTAGCGAGTGCACGCCCATCTGCGTCAGGCGCTCCACATGCTGCACGGCGCGCAGGTCCTTGGCGTTCATGATGTACGTGCCGTGCTCGTCCTCGAAGGCGGGCATCTGCTCATCGGGGCGGTTGGCCTCTTGCAGCAGGAAGACCTGGTCGGTCGGCGCGCCAATCCCCAGGGTCGGCTCCGGCTGATACTGCTGGACGATCTCGCCCGTGGCGTTTTCCATCGCCGGGGTGGCCTGGTACTTCCAGCGGCAGGCGTTGGTGCAGGTGCCCTGGTTGGCATCGCGCTTGTTCATGTAGCCCGAGAGCAGGCAGCGCCCGGAATAGGCCATGCACAAGGCGCCGTGCACAAACACCTCCAGCTCCATGGCCGGCACTTGCTGGCGGATCTCGCCGATCTCTTCCAGAGACAACTCCCGCGACAGAATCACGCGGCAGATGCCTTGTTGTTGCCAGAATTCGACGCTGGCCCAGTTCACCGTATTGGCCTGCACCGACAGATGAATCGGCATCGACGGGAAGTGGCGGCGCACCAGCATGATCAAGCCTGGGTCGGACATGATCAGCGCATCCGGGCCCATGGCGATCACTGGTGCGAGGTCTTTGAGGAAGGTTTTCAGCTTGGCGTTGTGCGGTGCGATGTTGACCACGACGTAAAAGCGTTTGCCCAGCACATGGGCTTCCTGAATGCCCAGCGCCAGGTTGGCGTGGTCGAACTCGTTGTTGCGCACCCGCAGGCTGTAGCGCGGCTGGCCGGCGTAGACCGCATCGGCACCGTAGGCGAAGGCATAACGCATGTTTTTCAGGGTGCCGGCGGGGGCGAGCAGTTCGGGGGCGATCACAGGGGGCATGGGCTCAAGTCGCAAAAGGTCGCGAAGGTAAGGGATCCGGGGCCAGGGTTTATTGATCCAGGTCGCCCTTTGCTGATTTTGTATCGCTGTGTATCGGCAGTGGGGGTTCGACACAGGCGCGATACTCCAGGGCGTTCCAATGGAGGCTCTGAATACCCTACAGGTAATGATCATGCGACCTATCACCTTTCTGCTCGCCGGCCTGCTGCTGACGCTTGCGCTGATTTCCAGCGTGATGGCCAGCCGTGAAACTCCCGCTGACCCACCGGGCGCCATGCCATCGCTGGCGGGGGCGGCCGAATGGCTCAACTCCCCACCGCTCGATCTGCAGGCGCTCAAGGGCAAAGTCGTGCTGGTGGATTTCTGGACTTACGACTGCATCAACTGCCGGCGCGCGCTGCCTTACGTAAAAGAGTGGGCGAAACGCTACGAACCTGATGGCTTGGTGGTCGTTGGTGTACACACTCCGGAATATGCCTATGAACAGGTCAGCGGCAACGTCAGGGACCAAGTGCGCAAGCTGGGCATCACCTACCCGGTAGCCCTGGATAACAACTATGCAATCTGGCGCAGTTTCGATAACCAGTTCTGGCCGGCCCATTACCTGATCGATGCCAAGGGGAAGGTGCGCTATAGCCACTTTGGCGAAGGTGACTATGAGGCTCAGGAACAAGTGATCCAGGCGCTTTTGCATGAGGCCAAGGCTATCGAGTGACGGGATGGCACTCCCGGGTTCGCCTGCGGACTAAGCAAAAGGGCCGCTGAAGGCCTACTGCTTTTTTGACATGGACCGGACATGAACTCGACCAACCTGCAATTCAAAACCCTGTTGTTGTTGCTGGCCCTGGTGACCGTCGCCTTCATCTGGATATTGCTGCCGTTTTACGGCGCGGTGTTCTGGGCGGTCATCCTCGGCATCATCTTTGCCCCGATGCAGCGCCGCCTGCAGCAACGCTTTGGCTGGAACCGCAACCTGACCTCCCTGACCACCTTGACGGTGTGCCTGGTGATCGCCATTTTGCCGGTCATCATCACCAGCGTATTGCTGGTGCAGGAAGGGGCGACGCTCTACAAAAACGTCGAAAGCGGCAAGCTGGACGTCGCCGGGTATATCGAGCAGTTCAAGAACGTACTGCCGCCGTATTTCCAGCACCTGCTGGACCGGTTCGGCATGGGCAACCTGGAAGGCTTGCGCGAGAAAATCGTCAAGAGCGCGATGCAGGGCAGCCAGTTTTTTGCCTCCCAGGCGTTCAGTTTTGGTCAGGGGACGTTTGATTTCCTGGTGAGCTTTTTCATCATGCTGTATCTGCTGTTTTTCCTGCTGCGCGACGGCCCGGAACTGGTGCGTAAAGTCCGCACGGCAGTGCCCCTGGCGGAGCCCCAGAAGCGTCGCCTGCAACTCAAGTTCAATCGGGTGGTGCGCGCCACCGTCAAGGGCAACGTACTGGTAGCCGTGACCCAAGGCGCACTGGGCGGTTTGATCTTCTGGTTCCTGGACATTCCCAGCGCGTTGCTGTGGGCGGTCTTGATGGCGTTTCTTTCCCTGCTACCGGCGGTGGGCGCGGGGATTGTATGGGGCCCGGTGGCCGCTTACTTCCTGTTGAGCGGTTCGATCTGGCAGGGCGTGGTGCTGACTGCGTTCGGCGTTCTGGTCATCGGCATGGTGGACAACGTGCTGCGCCCGGTGCTGGTGGGCAAGGACACGAAAATGCCTGACTACCTGATCCTGATCTCGACCCTGGGCGGCCTGTCGGTATTCGGCCTGAACGGGTTTGTGATCGGCCCGTTGGTGGCGGCGTTGTTCATGTCCAGTTGGGCACTGTTTGTAGAAACCAAACCTCGGGTCAAGCTGCCGTTGCCGTAGGTTTCAGGCGTTGAGCCTGAAATTGGATGCGCATTGCAGCTGTTTTTGCGCATCGGATAACGACATAAGCGGGCCGCTGATGGGCTCGCCATCGCTGACTACGTACCAGCAGGCGAGCAGGCCCAGCTCCCGGAGTGGGGTGGGAACGGCGCTACCAATGACGGACATGATTTGAACAGTGGGCATAAGGACCTCCAATCGCTATGGAGGTCACCTTACGATGGCTGGGTGCTCAGCAAAAATCACCTGGCTCGATAGTCGACATCAACGCCAGGCGTCAATCCACCACATGGTCCAGCATGAGCACCACTTCCTGCTCATTGAGCAGGCCCTTGCGCACCAGGTTTTCCGCCAGCAACGCCAGGAATTTCGCCGTGCGGTGGCCTTCCAGGTGCTTGAGTTCGGTCAGTGCGCTGTAGACCTTACTGGAGGTGCAGAGGCCGGCGGTATGGTGCGGGTTTTGTGTGGGCATGGTCAGTCGTCCTTAATTGTTCTTGGCTGGACAGGTCGATAGTGAGTCCGTTTCGTGACGTAAACATGACAGGGCGGACCTTGATCGAGCAAGAAGACATTCAACCCTCATGATGTGGGATTGAGCCCCCGAGCATTGTCCTCACTGCGACCTTGGCAAGATAAATCCAGACTTCAAAGGCAAAAAAAGGCCCCGCGTGTGGGCGAGGCCTGTTTAGACGAACCTGTTCAAGTTACCAGCCGCGGCCGTAATAACCGTGAGGCGGGCCGTAGTAGCCACGTGGAGGGCCGTAGTAGACCGGCGCCGGGCGGTAGTAAACCCGTTCTTGCACATACACCGGTGGTGGCGGTGCGTAGTAGACCGGCGGCGGAGCGGCATACACCGGTTGCGGCTGGACATAAACCGGCTGCTGCACGTAGACCGGCTGAGATTGGCTGGCAACCACCGAACCCACTACAGCGGCGCCGACCAAAGCACCCAGAACGGCCGGGCCACCCCAACCACCACCGTGGGCGGAGGCTTGGCCTGCCATAGCGAGTGCGCCGACAAGCAAGGCGATTTTGGGGATTTTACGAATCATGGTCATTCCTCGGTTAGCCCCTGCGCTTGTGGTCTGCAATCAATAGACTCAAGGATTGTCGCGGGGATACTTTTAAGACAACGTATTTCTGAAAAACAGCACGGCCGATAGGTAAAGGTTGTGTAAGGTCTGTACCGATTTGCTTACTCAAAGGAGTTATCCATGCAGATGCACCCCAACAAAGACACCCAGCTGTGTATGTCATTGTCGGCGCGTCCCGGGAATTTTGGCCTGCGGTTCCACAACCACCTGTATGAACAGTTGGGGTTGAATTTCTACTATAAAGCGTTCAGCAGCCAGGATTTGCCCGGCGCGATAGGTGGTATCCGGGCGCTGGGCATTCGCGGTTGCGGTGTTTCCATGCCGTTCAAGGAGGCCGCGATCGCCCTGGTGGATGAGCTGGACGATTCGGTGCAGGCCATCGACTCCCTGAACACCATCGTCAACACCGACGGCCGTCTCAAAGCCTACAACACCGACTATATCGCCATCGAGCAACTGCTGAAAAAGCATGCCGTGCCCAAGGACTCGACCTTTGCTTTACGCGGCAGCGGCGGCATGGCCAAGGCCGTGGCCAGTGCCCTGCGCGACGGTGGCTATGCCAATGGCGTGATTGTGGCGCGCAACGAAGCGGCAGGCCGCGCGCTGGCGCAAAACCTCGGGTATGCGTGGCAGGCAGAGCTGGGTGACTTGCGCCCGCAGATGCTGGTCAATGTGACGCCGATCGGCATGACCGGTGGCGCCGAGGCCGATCAGTTGGCCTTTGCGGCTGACGCCGTGGATGCTGCGGAAACTGTGTTCGATGTGGTAGCGATCCCCGCCGAAACGCCGCTGATCGTGCGTGGACGTGCCAAGGGCAAGCGGGTGATCACCGGGCTGGAAGTGATAGCGATCCAGGCGCTGGAGCAGTTCGTGCTGTATACCGGCGTGCGGCCGACGCAGGCGCAATTTGAGGCGGCAGTGGCCTTTGCCCGAGGCTGAAACCCACGAAAATCCAATGTGGGAGCGGGCTTGCTCGCGAATGCGGTGGTTCAGCTAACTCAACTGTGACTGACAC
>NZ_JBNPJV010000054.1:0-67909 GCF_050312585.1 Pseudomonas sp. R19M | reverse complement strand
ATTGCATTGCATATTGAAAATGGCGGGCGGGAATATATTTTGCTGTCGGATGTGATCGCCACGCTTGCCGTGGCGTCATTACTGGCTCAATTTAGCGGCATCGTCCCGGAAGACTCCAGACTTCATGTCATCGACCTCGTTCAAGCAGTCCATGCGGCGCCTGTGGGCGCTGGATAAATTCAGTTACAGCGTACGGGTATTCATCGCCCTCACCGGCAGCATGGCGCTGTGCTGGTATCAGGATGAAATGACGCTGCTGATCCCGTTGTTCCTGGGGATTATCGCCAGCGCCCTGGCCGAGACCGATGACAGTTGGCAAGGCCGCCTCAATGCCCTGGCGGTGACGCTGGTGTGTTTCAGCATCGCGGCACTGTCGGTGGAGCTGCTGTTTCCCTACCCCTGGATCTTCGCGATAGCCCTGGCCCTGGCCAGTTTCGGCCTGACCATGCTCGGGGCGCTGGGTGAACGTTATGGGGCGATTGCCTCGGCGACGCTGATTCTGTCGGTGTACACCATGATCGGCGTGGACCAGCGCGGTGGCGCGGTCACGGATTTCTGGCATGAGCCCCTGCTGCTGGTAGCGGGTGCAGCCTGGTATGGCGTGCTGTCGGTAGTGTGGCAGGCACTGTTTTCCAACCAGCCGGTACAGCAGAGCCTGGCGCGGTTGTTCCGCGAGCTGGGACGCTACCTTAAACTGAAGTCGTCGCTGTTCGAGCCCATCCGCCAGTTGGACGTGGAAGCGCGCCGCCTGGAACTGGCCCAGCAAAATGGCCGGGTGGTCGCGGCGCTGAATGCGGCGAAGGAAATCATCCTGCACCGCGTGGGCAATGGTCGGCCAGGCTCGAAAGTCAGCCGCTACTTGAAGCTGTACTTCCTCGCCCAGGACATTCACGAACGCGCCAGTTCATCCCATTATCCCTACAACGCCCTGGCCGAAGCCTTCTTCCACAGCGACGTGCTGTTCCGTTGCCAGCGCCTGCTGCGTCAGCAAGGCAAAGCCTGCCAGACCCTGGCCGAGTCGATTCAGCTACGCCAGCCGTTCATCTATGACGACAGCTTCGCCGAAGCCCTGGGCGACTTGAACGCGTCCCTGGAGCATCTGCGCATCCAGAGCAACCCGGCCTGGCGCGGCCTGCTGCGCTCGCTGCGGGCCTTGGCGGCCAACCTGTCCACGCTCGACCGCCTGCTGAGCGACGCCAGCAACCCCGACGCCCTGGCCGACGCCACCGACAGCAGCCTGCTTGACCGCTCGCCGCGCAACCTGAAGGAAATGTGGACGCGCCTGCGCACCCAGCTGACGCCAACGTCGTTGCTGTTTCGCCACGCGTTGCGCCTGCCGCTGGCACTGAGCATCGGCTACGGCATGGTGCATTTGATTCACCCGTCCCAGGGTTACTGGATCATCCTCACCACCTTGTTCGTCTGCCAGCCCAACTACGGCGCGACACGGCGTAAGCTCGGCCAGCGGATCATCGGCACCGCCATCGGCCTCACCGTGGCCTGGGCCTTGTTCGACCTGTTCCCAAGTCCGCTGGTGCAGTCGATGTTCGCCATCGCCGCCGGCCTGGTGTTCTTCATCAACCGCACCACCCGCTACACCCTGGCCACGGCGGCGATCACCCTGATGGTGCTGTTCTGCTTCAACCAGGTCGGCGATGGCTACGGGCTGTTCCTGCCGCGTCTGTTCGACACCTTGCTCGGCAGCGTGATCGCGGGCCTGGCAGTGTTCCTGTTCCTGCCGGACTGGCAAGGCCGGCGCCTGAACAAAGTGCTGGCCAACACCCTGACCTGCAACAGCATCTACCTGCGCCAGATCATGCAGCAATACGCCGCCGGCAAGAGCGACGACCTGGCCTACCGCCTGGCCCGGCGCAATGCACACAACGCCGACGCGGCACTGTCCACAACCCTGGCGAACATGCTGATGGAGCCGGGGCACTTCCGTAAGGAGGCAGACGTGGGCTTTCGCTTCCTGGTGTTGTCCCACACCCTGCTCAGCTATTTATCGGGGCTGGGCGCGCACCGCGAAACCCAACTGCCGGCCGAAGCGCGTGAACATTTGATCGAGGGTGCCGGCAATACCCTGGCGGCAAGCATCGATGAAATCGCCACGGGGCTGGCCAACAAGCAGGCCATTGCGATTCAAAGCGATGCCGAGGAAGCGATGGCCGCGGAGCTGGAGCAGATGCCGGATGAGATCGATGAAGGGCAGCGCCTGGTGCAGACGCAGTTGGCGTTGATCTGTCGGCAGTTGGGGCCGTTGCGCACATTGGCTGCACACTTGATCAAAGACACCGGCGCGGCTTAGGCCGCTATCGGGGGCAAGCCCCCTCCCACAGGAGGATTGCATTCCGAAGGCAGGACGATAAGGCCAGAAAGAACGCTACATCCCATGCTCTTTCATTAACCGGTCATAACTACCGTCGGCCTTCATCTTGGCGATCTCCCGATCGAAGCCGGCAACGATCTGCGCATGCTCCGGGTTCTTCAGGCTGACGAGAATATGCAGGCTGTTCTCACTCAGCGGCTTGGGCAGGAACTCCACCGAATTGCGCACCCGCGGCGACTCCCGCGCCAGGTAGTAGCGGGCCACATACTCATCTTCCAGCGTCAGCCTCACCCGCTGTGCAGCGAGCATGCGCACGGCCATGGCGAAGTTATGCACAGGTATTTTCTGTAACTGTGCATCTTGATCGAACGCTGGCGAATAGGCATACCCGCGCACGACAGCAATAGGTTCGCCGTGCAACTGCTCCAGGTTCTGATAGTCGATCGGGTCATCGCCGCGTTTAATGAAACGCACCCGGTTGAGCAGGTACTCAGCGGAGAACTGCCCAAACTGCGTGCGGGCATCGTCGTACCAGGCATTGATCAGCACGTCGTAGCGCCCCTCACTGACCCCCATCAGCGCGCGCGCCCAGGGCACCTGCTCGAAATCGCTGGCGTAGCCGGCGCGGGCCAACGCAGTGCTGACAATATCGGTGGCCAACCCACCGTTGACCAGCGTGATATCGGTAAACGGTGGCCAGGCGTCCGCGACCAGACGCAGGCGTTGCGCGAGCGCCGGTTGGGCCAGCAACAGCACTGCAATCAAAGCAACGGCACGATAACTTCGCAGCATGCTCAAAGTCCTTGGCGGGCACGTGATGGCTTTATAACAGTAGCTCATCAATGAGCTTGTATTGCAGATTACACAAAGAAGTCAGCGGCGAGCGCAGAGAATGATGGCAAATTGACGCCATTCACAAAAATGCACGACTTAGACAGCAACCGCCGTCGCGCTTACTATCCTCTCCAGGCATTTCCAAGAGCACATATGATGACGATTGAATGGGTCTGCAAGCATCACGACGATTTGGGCAAAGAGCAGCTCTACGCCATCCTGCGCCTGCGCTGCGAGGTGTTTGTCGTGGAGCAGCGGTGCGCTTATCAGGACATCGACGGGCAGGACCTGTCCGGCGATACCCACCACCTGATGGCCTGGAAAGAGAATGAACTGGTGGCCTACCTGCGCTTGCTGGACCCGGAGTCCCAGGGCGGCGACGTGGTGATTGGCCGGGTCATCGTGGCACCCTCGGCGCGCGGCAGCGGCCTGGGGCACCGGATGATGGAGGAGACGCTCAAGCACATCGCAGAAATCTGGCCCGAGATGCCGATCTTTCTCTCTGCCCAGGCGCATTTGCAGGAATATTACGGGCGGTATGGGTTTGTGGTGGCGGGTGAGGAATACCTGGAGGACGATATTCCACATATTGGTATGCGGCGCGCTTGAGGGCCCCATCGGGGGCAAGCCCCCTCCCACACTGGGTTGGGTTCACACTGTCAAAATGTGGGAGGGGGCTTGCCCCCGATTGCGTCAGCCCTATCACCGCATCCCTCAGGGGTAACCCAACACCTGCTTGATCGACACCAGATTCCCTTCGATCCATTGGCGATCAATCGCGCCCCAGCTGCGAATCCGATAGTGCCCGGCATGATTGCGCGCACCGTCTTGCTGCTCGAACTCACACACGATATCCAGGTCGGTCAGCGCCGCAATCGTGTCCTGCGCGGTGCGCCTGGGCATGCCGGTGACTTCAGTCAGTGCCGGGACAGTGCTGGCCAGCTGGCTGTCGATCAAGTACGCCACATACAGGCGGCGGTAAAAGCTGCTTTTGGTCTTGCTCACATCCATGGTCAATCGCCTTGTGCGGTCAGGGCTTGCCCTGCAGGTCGCGATACGTGAGGTACACCCGCAGGTCGAATTCCACCTGATGGTAGCCCGGCATCATGTAGTCGCAGAGTTTGTAGAACGCCTTGTTGTGGTCCGATTCCTTGAAATGCGCCAGCTCATGCACCACGATCATGCGCAGAAATTCCGGTGCCGCCTCCTTGAACAACGCGGCAATACGAATCTCTTTCTTGGCTTTGAGGTTGCCGCCCTGCACGCGCGAAATCGTGGTGTGCAAACCCAAGGCGCGATGGGTCAGGTCCAGGCGGTTATCGAACAGCACCTTGTCGATGGCCGGGGCGTTGCGCAGGTGCTCCTGCTTGAGCGCCAGCGCATACGCGTACAACGCCTTATCGCTCTGCACCGCGTGGCGCTCGGGATAACGCTGCTCCAGGTAGGCGCCCAACTGGTCGTTGGCGATCAATTGGCGCACCTGCTCCTGGAGCGCGGCGGGATAGGCCTGGAGGTATTTCAACGCGGTCATGGGATCTGCAACGGGGCTCGAAAGGCCACCAGTGTAGCGAATTCACAGCTGACGGGGGTGAGACCAGGCGCCAACTTCCTCGGCGAGCAATGGTTGCGCCGCCAATGGGCCCTGGATAAACAGGCAACCATGGGTTTTAAGCCACAGGGCCTGCTCCGATGTCTCCACGCCCTCGGCGATGACCAACACATCGAAATGCTCGCACAGCTGGATAATGCTGCGCGCCATCGCCGCGTCCCGTGTCGAGCCCGGCAAGCGAGCCACCAGTTGCGGGTCCAGCTTGAGCGTATCGAACTCCAGGTCACGCAGATGGGCCAAGGAACAGCGACCCGAGCCGAAATCATCCAGGGCAATGCGCACACCGATCTGGCGCAGTAACTTGAGTTGCTTGGTGGAGTCTTGAAGGTTGTTCATCAGGCAGTCTTCACTGATCTCGACCTCCAACTGCCGCGCCTTCAAGCCATGCTGCTCCAGTACCTGCTGCAGTTGGTTCGCGAGGTTAGGCATATTGAACTGGCTGCTGCTGAGGCTGACACTCAACACCAGCTCGCTATCGAAAATGCCTTGCCAGGCTTCGCGCTGGACCGCGACCTCCTGGTAGATCCAGGCACTCAGTTGGCTGATCAGGCGCGCCTCTTCCAGCAACGGTAGAAACAGCCCCGGCGGCACGTCGCCGACGCTCGGGTGCTGCCAGCGCAACAGGGCCTCGAAGCCACGCAAACGCCCATCCTCCAACGACACCTGCGGCTGGAACACCAAGGTGAACTCTTTGTTCTGGATCGCCGTGCGCACACTGTCTTCGAGCATCAGCCGTGAGCGCGCGCGGCCGTTCATGTCTTTATCGTAGTAACGATACTGCTGGCGGCCGGCGCGCTTGGCTTCGTACATGGCGATATCCGCCGCTCGCAGCAGGCCGCTCAGGTCGGCACCGCAATCCGGGTACGTCGCAATCCCGATGCAGGCCCCGAGCATCACATCCAAGCCGTCGACGTGTTGGCTGACAGACACGCGCTCGATCAGTTTTTCCGAGATTTTCGCCGCTTGTTCCGGAAACTCCAGTTCCAACAACGCGGTGAACTCATCCCCGCCCATGCGCCCGAGAATGTCATAGGAACGCAGACACGCCTGCATCTGTTCCGAGACCCAACGCAGTACACGGTCACCGGCGTCATGCCCCAAGGTATCGTTGACCCGCTTGAACCCGTCGAGGTCCAGGTACAGCAATACCAGTGATTGATCACTGCGCTCGCTGCGCGCCAGGGTGCTTTCCACCGCCTGCTGGAAACCGCGCCGGTTCAACAGTCCGGTCAACGGATCGGTGACGGCCTGGAACTCCAACTGTTGATGCAGATGGCGCACCTCCGACATGTCGAGCACCGTCACCACCATGGCCTTCTGCTCAGCGGGCAGAGGCGCGCAAGACAAGGCCACCGGCACTTGCTGGCCGCGACGGGTGCGCAAGATCGCGTCGTGCTGGCGCCACGTTTCGCCTTTGCGATACGCCTCGTACATCGGAAAACCCAACCAGGCAGGCACGTGAGGCTTTTGCAGGAAACTCAGGAAACTTTCGCCCTGCAACTCAGCCATCGTAGCGTTGAGCAAGCGTGAAATCGCCGGGTTGGCATACTGGATGACGCTGCCCTCACCCACCACCAAAATACCCTCGGCAGCGTTGTCCAGCACCGAGGCATTGAAGGCACGGGCAGCCTCCAGTTCCAGGCTAAGGCGCTGCAAGGAGCGCCGGTTACGCTGGTGCTCCAACAGTGCCTGCACTTTGGGCTTGAGGATATTCGGGTCAAAGGGTTTGAACAGGTAATCGATGGCACCACTGGCATAGCCTTCCTGCACTGCGTCGGGCGATTGGGCATGGGCGGTGAGGAAGATGATCGGGGTCATTCGTGTACGCTGGCTGCCGCGCATCAGGCGCGCCACCTCAAAGCCATCCATGCCGGGCATGCGCACGTCCAGCAATACCAGATCGATTTCGTGGGCCAGCAATAATTCGAGGGCTTCCAGGCCGGAAGCGGCGGTAATCACCCGCCAGTCTTCGCGCTGCAACAATGCACGCATGCTGATGAGATTTTCCGGGTAGTCATCGACCACCAAAAGAACCGAACTGCCATCGCCGTGGTGTGGAGCACAATCCATGCTACTTCTCTTCCTTGAAGGGCTGCACCGGTCACTTCTAAGACTAAAACCGGACAAACACTGAGGTCTCACTCTAGACCCGGTTCTAAAAAAGCAGAAGCGACGTCGATACCATCATTGCGCCAATAGCCAGGAAGCCGACTAACGGTACAGCCCTGCAGGCCACGCGGTATGGGACACATGGCTTTTTGGCATTCCATTGGCGCCAAAAAATTGCCAACAAGTGTTTAACAATCGGTTTGAACCGACCTATAAAGAACCCGTGCAGCCCTCGGGCTAAAGCCTTCAACCCCTGTAATAAGGCCAACACCATGATCGACCTTTCCACCTGGAACCTGAGCATTCCTGTCGGCTCCCCGCCCGCGACTATCGACACACCGAAGCTGGTCAGCGGCTTCAAGGACCAGTACTTCCAGGCCGAAGGCAGCAACGTGCAATTCTGGACACCGGTGACCGGCACCCGCACCGAAAACGCCATCTACCCTCGCAGCGAATTACGTGAAACCTATGCCGACGGGAGGCTGCGCAACTGGACCTACCCAGAAGCGAACAACTTCCTGCGCGCGACCCTGGAGGTCAACCAGGTGCCGTCGTCCGGTAAAGTCGTGATCGGGCAGATTCATGCCTATGACAGCCAGAAGCCGCTGATCAAACTCGAATACCAGTTCAAGGAAAAGACCCAGACCGGCAACATCGTCGCCAAGGTGCGCATGCGCCCGGACGACGGCGAAGGCCGCGTGGTAACCATCGCGTCGAATGTGCCGCTGGAGAAGAGTTTTACCTACGTGATCAACCTCAACAAAGCCGGCCTGCTCAGCGTGTATGCCGCGGACGGAGAGTGGAACGAGCGAATCGGCGCGGCGTGGGGGAACAAGCCGTTGTACTTCAAGGCGGGGGTGTATGTGCAGGACAACAGCGGGGATAGCAAGGAAGGCGCGCGGGTGACGTTTGCCAAGTTGGATATTGATCACGAATAAACCACTACGGCCGTCAAACTCCAGCCGAAAAAAAGCCCGCATCACTGCGGGCTTCTTTTCAAACAACTAAGGCTCAATTCACCTTGGCGTTCAACTCACCTTTCAAATACCGCTGGTACATCGCTTCCAACGAGATCGGCTTGATCTTCGAAGCATTACCGGCCGTGCCGAACGCTTCGTAGCGAGCGATGCACACGTCGCGCATTGCCGTTACGGTAGCGCCAAAGAACTTACGTGGGTCGAACTCGCTCGGGTTGGTCGCCATCAGGCGACGCATCGCACCGGTGGAGGCCAGACGAAGGTCGGTGTCGATGTTGACCTTGCGCACGCCGTACTTGATGCCTTCGACGATTTCTTCAACCGGTACGCCGTAGGTTTCCTTGATGTCGCCGCCGTACTGGTTGATGATCGCCAGCCACTCTTGCGGTACCGAGGAAGAACCGTGCATCACCAGGTGGGTGTTGGGGATGCGCTTGTGGATTTCCTTGATGCGGTCGATGGCCAGCACGTCGCCGGTCGGTGGCTTGGTGAACTTGTAGGCGCCGTGGCTGGTGCCGATGGCGATGGCCAGGGCATCCACCTGGGTCTTTTTCACGAAGTCGGCGGCTTCTTCCGGGTCGGTCAGCATCTGGCTGTGATCCAGTACGCCTTCGGCGCCGATACCGTCTTCTTCGCCGGCCATGCCGGTTTCCAGGGAACCCAGGCAGCCCAGCTCACCTTCAACCGAGACGCCGCAGGCGTGAGCCATGGCCACGGTTTGTTGGGTCACGCGTACGTTGTACTCGTAGTCGGTCGGGGTCTTGCCGTCTTCGCCGAGGGAGCCGTCCATCATCACCGAGCTGAAGCCCAGTTGGATGGAGCGCTGGCACACATCAGGGCTGGTGCCGTGGTCCTGGTGCATGCACACCGGGATGTGCGGGAATTCTTCGATCGCGGCAAGGATCAGGTGACGCAGGAACGGCGCGCCGGCGTATTTGCGGGCACCGGCCGAAGCCTGGACGATCACGGGGGAGTCGGTCTTGTCAGCGGCTTCCATGATGGCGCGCATCTGCTCAAGGTTGTTGACGTTAAAGGCTGGGACGCCGTAGCCGAACTCGGCTGCGTGGTCCAGCATTTGACGCATGCTGATAAGTGCCATTGTGTTGTCTCTCCCGATCGAGGGTCGTTAATCGTGCAAGCCTGCCGTAGCGCAGGCCGCTATTCAAGTTATTGCCGGTCAGGTTTTGCACGCCTGGCCTGCTGAATCGTTATTTCTGATGGGCGCGACTCAAGTTCCAGTTTTGAACCGAATCTCATGTGGGAGGGGGCTTGCTCCCGATGGCAGCCTCCCAGTGATGAATCTCTTGACTGACCCACCGCTATCGGGGGCAAGCCCCCTCCCACATTTGGATCTCATGACCTTCGAGACCGCGCTCCAGTTACTGGGCCTTGCAGCCGCGCCCGATCAAATCGTCAGTCGCAACCCAGTAGACCAGGCCTTCCTCACCTTTTGTGTGAAACGCCAATTGGCCGTCGCTGTACAGCACGCCCGAGGCGGCAACCTCTTGTTTGAGGCGGTAAACCTGCTCCGAACCCCCGAGGCGCACATCCACCTCGGAACGGGCCTGGTTCGCGAAGCGCCAGTTGACCTCAGCCTTGCTGTCGCAGGTCCAGGTGGTCCATTTATCGGCAGGCTCTGCCTTGTTGAACATGTTCATGCTGCTGCAACCGGCCAACAGGGCCAGTGCCGCTAGGGCGAAAACGCCTTTCATTGCCAATCCTCGAACGCAGGCCCAAGGGCCGCTGCTGCTGTCGGTTAGTTGATCAGACCCGTCAAGGGCAACCCTGTTCCTGACCGTTGGGCGCGGCGTCGTATTTCTCCAGCCGCTCGTTGCCGATGCGCTTGTTGATCACCGGCATGGTTTCGGCTTGCCAGTCAGCCTGGTAGCAACTGTGTTTGCGAGGCGCATCGGCTTTGTCCGCCTCGGGCGCCACACGTGGCGTACTACCGCAGGCGGCCAACAGGCCTGCGGTCATCACCAATGCCAGCGACTTGATCATGGGAATGCTCCTTTTCCGGATCACGCGCCTTAACCTTTGGCTCGGGTTTCCAGCACTTCCACGGCCGGCAGCACCTTACCCTCGACGAACTCGAGGAACGCGCCACCACCGGTAGAAATGTAGGAGATTTGATCAGCAACGCCATATTTATCGATGGCCGCCAGGGTGTCGCCGCCACCGGCGATGGAGAACGCCGCGCTTTCAGCAATCGCCTTGGCCAGCACTTTGGTGCCGTTGCCGAACTGGTCGAATTCGAACACGCCGACCGGACCGTTCCACAGGATGGTCTGGGAAGCTTTCAGCAGTTCGGCGAAATTAGCCGCGGTTTGCGGGCCGATATCCAGGATCATGTCGTCGGCGGCCACGTCAGCGATCAGCTTGACGGTGGCTGCGGCGCTCTCGGCGAACTCCTTGGCAACCACCACGTCGACCGGCAACGGCACGCTGACCTTGGCGGCGATGGCGCGGGCGGTGTCCAGCAGGTCCGGCTCATACAGCGACTTGCCTACCGGGTGGCCGGCAGCGGCCAGGAAGGTGTTGGCGATACCGCCGCCGACGATCAGCTGGTTGCAGATCTGGCTCAGGCTGTTGAGCACGTCCAGTTTGGTGGACACTTTGGAGCCGGCCACGATGGCGGCCATCGGTTGCGCCGGCGCGCCCAGGGCCTTGCCCAGTGCATCCAGTTCAGCCGCCAGCAGCGGGCCGGCCGCCGCGACCTTGGCGAACTTGGCCACGCCGTGGGTCGAACCCTCGGCACGGTGAGCGGTGCCGAAGGCGTCCATCACGAACACGTCGCACAAGGCCGCATATTGCTGGGCCAGTTCGTCGCTGTTCTTTTTCTCGCCCTTGTTGAAGCGCACGTTTTCGAACAGCACGATATCGCCCGCTTTAACCTCAACGCCACCCAGGTAGTCAGCTACCAGCGGCACGTCGCGGCCCAGGGCCTTGCTCAGGTAGTCGGCCACCGGCTTGAGGCTGTTTTCGGCGGAGAACTCACCTTCGGTCGGACGGCCCAGGTGGGAGCACACCATCACGGCCGCGCCTTTTTCCAGGGCCAGCTTGATGGTCGGCAGCGAGGCCAGGATTCGCGCATCGCTGGTGACAACACCGTCCTTGACTGGGACGTTGAGGTCTTCGCGGATCAGTACGCGCTTACCTTGCAGATCGAGGTCGGTCATCTTCAACACGGTCATGGGTCGCAGTTCCTGAATTACTGTTGAGGTTGTTTAGAAGCGATGTGCAGATAGTGTTCGGCAACATCCAGCATGCGGTTGGCAAAGCCCCATTCGTTGTCGAACCAGGCCAGGATGTTCACCAGCCTGGGGCCGGAAACGCGGGTCTGGCTGGCATCGACAATCGCCGAATGCGGGTCATGGTTGAAATCACAACTGGCGTGGGGCAACTCGGTGTAGGCCAGCAAGCCTTTGAGCGGGCCGCGGGTGGCGGCATCACGCAAGATCCGGTTGACCTCCGTCGCATCGGTGTCGCTGACGGTCTGCATGGTGATATCCAGGCAGGACACGTTCACCGTCGGCACCCGTACGGCTTTGGCCTGGATTCGCCCGGCAAGTTCCGGCAAAAGGCGCTCGATACCACGGGCCAGGCCGGTGGACACCGGAATCACCGACTGGAACGCCGATCGTGTGCGGCGCAGGTCTTCGTGATGGTAGGCGTCAATCACCGGCTGGTCGTTCATCGCCGAGTGAATCGTGGTGATCGACACATAATCCAGGCCAATCGCCTGATCCAGCAGGCGCAACAGCGGCACGCTGCAGTTGGTGGTGCAGGAGGCGTTGGACACCAGCAACTCATCACCGGTCAGGCAATCCTGGTTGATGCCGTAGACGATGGTGGCGTCGACATCCGCCTCGCTGGCCATCGGCTGGGAAAACAGCACGCGTGGCGCGCCAGCGTCGAGGAACCGCTGGCCATCGCCACGGGTGTGGTAGGCACCGGAGCATTCCAACACCAGGTCGACGCCCAGCGCCGCCCAGTCGATGCCCTCGGGGGTGGCACTGCGCAGCACTTTCACGCAGTTGCCATTAATGTGCAGACAATCGCCGTCAACCCGCACTTCGCCAGGGAAGCGGCCGTGGGTGGAGTCAAAGCGTGTCAGGTATTCAATACTGGCCATGTCGGCCAGATCGTTGATCGCGACAATTTCAAACCCGGCCGCCGCCCCTCGCTCGAACAGAGCACGCAAGACGCAACGACCAATGCGGCCGTAGCCGTTGAGTGCAACTTTGTAGGGACGCGGTTGAGGCATGGGGTTCTCGTAGTGTGGGCGACATAAACCATTGTAGGAGCGAGCTTGCGTGGCGAGGGAGCTTGCTCCCGCTGGAGTGCGAAGCACTCCCAGACCGGTTGACGAAGTGTATCTGACACATATCGATCGCACGGTTTGGGGCCGCTTCGCAGCCCAGCGGGAGCAAGCTCCCTCGCCACAACAAGCTCGCTCCTACAAGGAGACGTGCTTTTAGTCTTCCAGCAGCTCTTCAGCCTGGCCCAGGATGTTCTCCAGGGTGAAGCCGAACTCTTCGAACAGTGCTGGCGCCGGCGCCGACTCACCGTAGGTGGTCATGCCGATCACGCGGCCTTCCAGGCCCACGTACTTGTACCAGTAGTCGGCGTGAGCCGCTTCGATGGCAATGCGCGCGCCGACTTGCAGCGGCAATACCGATTGCTTGTAGCTCGCGTCCTGGGCTTCGAACACGCTGGTGCAAGGCATCGAAACAACACGAACCTTGCGGCCTTGCTCGGTCAGCTTGTCATAAGCCTGAACCGTGAGACCCACTTCGGAACCGGTGGAGATCAGTATCAGTTCCGGCTCGCCGGCGCAGTCCTTGAGCACGTAGCCGCCGCGGCTGATGTCGGCGATCTGCGCGTCGGTACGCACCTGGTGCTGCAGGTTCTGACGCGAGAAGATCAGCGCCGATGGGCCGTCCTTGCGCTCGATCGCATGCTTCCAGGCCACCGCGGATTCCACTGCGTCGGCAGGGCGCCAGGTGTCCAGGTTCGGCGTGGTGCGCAGGCTGGTCAGTTGCTCGACCGGCTGGTGCGTCGGGCCGTCTTCGCCCAGGCCGATGGAGTCGTGGGTGTACACATGGATCACACGCTTCTTCATCAGCGCGGCCATGCGCACGGCGTTGCGTGCGTATTCCATGAACATCAGGAAGGTCGCGCCGTAAGGCACCAGGCCGCCGTGCAGCGACACGCCGTTCATGATGGCGCTCATGCCGAATTCGCGCACGCCGTAGTACATGTAGTTGCCGCTGGCATCTTCAGCCGAGACACCTTTGCAACCTTTCCACAGGGTCAGGTTGGAACCGGCCAGGTCAGCCGAACCGCCGAGGATCTCAGGCAGCAGCGGGCCGAAGGCATTCAGGGTGTTCTGGCTGGCTTTACGGCTGGCGATGGTCTCGCCCTTGGCCGCGACTTCGGCGATGTAGGCCGAGGCTTTTTCCGCGAAATCGGCAGGCAGGTCACCGGCCAGGCGGCGTACCAGTTCGTTGGCCAACTCAGGGAACTGAGCGGAGTAGGCAGCGAAACGCTGATCCCATTCGGCTTCAGTGGCCAGACCCTTTTCCTTGGCGTCCCACTCGGCATAGATGTCGGCTGGAATTTCAAAGGGGCCGTGGTTCCACTTCAGCGCTTCGCGGGTCAAGGCGATTTCCGCGTCACCCAGCGGGGCGCCGTGGCAGTCTTCCTTGCCTTGCTTGTTCGGCGAGCCGAAACCGATGGTGGTCTTGCAGCAGATCAGGGTTGGCTGCGCGCTCTTGCGAGCGGTGTCGATAGCGGTCTTGATTTCTTCCGGGTCGTGGCCGTCGACGTTGCGGATCACCTGCCAGTTGTAGGCTTCGAAACGCTTCGGGGTGTCATCGGTGAACCAGCCTTCGACTTCGCCGTCGATGGAAATGCCGTTGTCATCGTAGAAGGCAATCAGCTTGCCCAGGCCCAGGGTACCGGCCAGGGAAGCGACTTCGTGGGAAATGCCTTCCATCATGCAGCCATCACCCAGGAACACATAGGTGTGGTGGTCGACGATGTCGTGGCCAGGGCGGTTGAACTGTGCGCCCAGTACTTTTTCAGCCAGTGCGAAGCCGACGGCGTTCGCCAGGCCCTGGCCCAGGGGGCCGGTGGTGGTCTCCACGCCTGGGGTGTAGCCGAATTCGGGGTGGCCCGGAGTGCGGCTGTGCAGCTGGCGGAAGCTCTTGAGGTCATCGATGGTGACGTCGTAGCCGGTCAGGTGCAGCAGCGAGTAGATCAGCATCGAGCCATGGCCGTTGGACAGCACGAAGCGGTCACGGTCGGCGAACGACGGGTTGCTCGGGTTGTGCTTCAGGTAGTCACGCCAAAGTACCTCTGCGATATCCGCCATGCCCATCGGGGCACCGGGATGGCCGCTGTTGGCTTTTTGCACGGCATCCATGCTGAGGGCACGAATGGCGTTGGCACGCTCACGACGGCTGGGCATCGCTGATCTCCTGGGGATTTTGAATAGACAATGAATAAAAGAAACGGAAAAAAGGACCGGCATTTTCCCTCAGCCACCGCCTGCGGGCAATGACAGATAGTCACTTGGCGGTGTTTTTCCTGTGCTTTAAGCGGCAATCGCCTGCAGAAACCTTTCACCGGTTCGTCCCAAGACTATACCGACTGCTTATAACCGCCACTTATCGTTCAATATCAAAACTTTTTGATATTGACCTTGCGGGGACCTCCCCCCACCACTAGACTGCTGGCCTTATGAACCTACCCGTGCCCTCCCTGCGCCCCGACGACGGCGATGAACTGGCAGCCTTGTGCAAGGCCGCTGGCGATCCGTTGCGCCTGAACGTATTGCGTGCACTGGCCAACGACTCCTTCGGTGTACTGGAACTGGCGCAGATCTTCGCCATCGGCCAGTCGGGCATGAGCCACCACTTGAAGGTGCTGGCCCAGGCCGAACTGGTGGCCACCCGCCGTGAAGGCAATGCGATCTTCTACCGCCGCGCCCTGCCCCACACCGAACTGCTCGGCGGCAAGCTGCACGCGGCCTTGCTGGAGGAGGTGGACAACCTCGGGCTGCCGACGGATGTACAGTCGCGTATCGCTCAAGTGCACGGGCAACGCGCCGCTGCCAGCCAGGACTTTTTCTCACGGGTAGCCGAGAAGTTTCGCGCCCAGCAGGACCTGATCGCCGGTTTGCCCCAGTACCGCGAGAGCGTACTGGCGTTGTTGGACAAGCTGAGCTTCAGTGAAGAGGCGAGCGCACTGGAAGTCGGCCCCGGCGATGGCGGTTTCCTGCCGGAGCTGGCGCGCCGCTTCAAGCAGGTCACCGCGCTGGACAACAGCCCGGCCATGCTCGAGCTGGCGCGCCAGTTATGCGAGCGCGAGGCACTGGGCAATGTCAGCCTGCAGTTGGCTGACGCCCTGAATCACACCAGCCTGCGGGCCGACTGCGTGGTACTGAATATGGTCTTGCACCATTTCGCCGCCCCCGCCGACGCCCTCAAGCAAATGGCCGGGTTGCTGCACCCCGGCGGTAGCCTGCTGGTTACGGATCTATGCAGCCACAACCAGAATTGGGCCAGGGAGGCCTGCGGTGATCTCTGGTTGGGTTTTGAACAGGACGATCTGGCCCGTTGGGCCACCGCTGCGGGACTCGTTCCCGGGGAAAGCCTCTATGTAGGTTTACGTAATGGTTTCCAGATCCAGGTTCGCCACTTTCAGCGACCGGCTGGCGACACTCACCATCGGTAAATATCAGGAAAACATCGAGATGAGCGAATACTCCCTTTTCACCTCCGAGTCCGTGTCTGAAGGGCATCCGGACAAAATCGCCGACCAGATTTCTGATGCGGTGCTGGACGCCATCATTGCTCAAGACAAGTTCGCCCGCGTGGCGTGCGAGACCCTGGTGAAAACCGGTGTAGCGATCATCGCTGGCGAAGTGACCACTTCGGCCTGGGTCGACCTGGAGCAGATCGTCCGTGATGTGATCACCGACATCGGCTACAACAGCTCCGACGTCGGCTTCGACGGCGCCACCTGCGGCGTGATGAACATCATCGGCAAGCAGTCCCCCGACATCAACCAGGGCGTGGACCGTGCCAAGCCGGAAGATCAAGGCGCGGGCGACCAGGGCCTGATGTTCGGCTATGCCAGCAACGAGACCGACGTGCTGATGCCGGCGCCGATCACCTTCTCGCACCAGTTGGTACAGCGCCAGGCCGAAGCCCGTAAATCCGGCCTGCTGCCATGGCTGCGCCCGGACGCCAAGTCCCAGGTGACCTGCCGCTACGACGGCGGCAAGGTGGTCGGTATCGACGCTGTTGTATTGTCGACCCAACACAACCCGGACGTGTCCTACGCCGACCTGCGTGAAGGCGTGATGGAACTGATCGTCAAGCACGTGCTGCCTGCCGAACTGCTGAGCAAAGACACCCAGTTCCACATCAACCCGACCGGCCAGTTCATCATCGGCGGCCCGGTGGGCGACTGCGGCCTCACCGGTCGCAAGATCATCGTCGACAGCTACGGCGGCATGGCCCGTCACGGCGGTGGCGCGTTCTCGGGCAAAGACCCATCCAAGGTTGACCGCTCGGCGGCCTACGCCGGTCGTTACGTGGCCAAGAACATCGTCGCCGCCGGCCTGGCCGAGCGTTGCGAGATTCAAGTGTCCTACGCCATCGGTGTAGCGCAGCCTACGTCGATCTCGCTGAATACTTTCGGCACCGGCAAGATCAGCGACGACAAGATCATCAAGCTGGTACGTGAGATCTTCGACCTGCGCCCTTACGCGATCACCACCATGCTCGACCTGCTGCATCCGATGTACCAGGAAACCGCAGCCTATGGCCATTTCGGCCGTACACCTGCACAGAAGACCGTCGGCGACGACACCTTCACCACCTTCACCTGGGAAAAAACCGACCGCGCCAACGACCTGCGCACCGCTGCCGGTTTGTAATCGCTCGCAGTACCCAAGGCCCCGCCGGTTAGCCCGGCGGGGCTTTTTATTGCCCGAAGGTTTACGCACAACGGTCACATATTTTGGATCCAAACCTTGCAGGCCAAATAATGGCCCTCTAGAATCCGCGCCCTCTCGGGCCCTTCACCTCCATCTGGATATTGCACTGCGCCCGCCCGGGACGGATAAGCGCGCAGGCAATCGAACATTGAGGTTTTTCATGCGCATTTCCACGCTCGCCCCTGCCGCCCTTTTGCTCAGCCTGTTCACCCTGCCGGCTCACGCCGCAGACCTGAGCGCACTGAGCGGTGCCCTGAGCTCCCAACTGGGCGGCGGTAATTCCGGCGATTGCCAGCAACACGCCAAAGACCTGCAAGCCAAGATCGATGCCGCCAACGCCCAGAACGACGTTTTGAAAGTGAAGGCCTTTGAGGCTGCGCTGGAACAAGTCAACAAAGGTTGCAACAAACTCGCCGAATCCCAGGCCAAAGTCGACGCCAGCCAGCAAAAGCAGCAGGCCAAGGCACAGAACAACGACGCGGTGAAAGCCTTGGGCGGGCTGTTCAAGTAAGCCGAAACACCCAGTAAAAAGCCCCGCTCGTTCGGGGCTTTTTTGTGGCTGCGTGGATCACTTAGGCTGGGCACCCTTTTCGAGCAAGGATGCTCATGATGCGCTTGCTGATGGTTTTACTGCTGAGTGCTCTACCTTTTTGGGCCACGGCCGAAGACTGCATCAACCGGACCCGCTCACAGTTCGACGCCCTGGCCAGGCAAATACACCTGTGGGATGACCGTTACCACCGCCTCGGCCAATCCCCCGTCAGTGACGAGCTCTACGACCAGGCCCGCCAGCGCCTGAGCCGGTGGCGCGAATGTTTTCCCCAACCCACACCGGACACCGACTCACCCCTGGCCAGTTCACGGGGCACGCGGCCTCATCCGGTGGCACACACCGGCCTCGAAAAGTTGCTGGATGAATCGGCCGTCGGCGACTGGCTTGGGCACCGCCAAGACGTCTGGATTCAACCCAAGGTCGACGGCGTGGCGGTGACATTGGTGTATCGCAACGGGCGCTTGAGCCAAGTCATCAGTCGCGGCGATGGCGTGCTCGGCCAGGACTGGTCCGCCTCCGCCAGCAAGATCGCCACGATCGTCCAGCAACTGCCGGAGCCCATCGATGTCGTGTTGCAAGGCGAGCTTTACTGGCGCCTGGATGCACACGTGCAGTCGGCACAGGGCGGGCTCAATGCTCGCAGCAAAGTAGCCGGCCTGATGAACCGCCACCAGTTGAGTGACGTCGAAGCCGCTGGAATCGGCCTTTTCGTCTGGGCCTGGCCAGAAGGCCCGGCCAGCTTCTCCGAGCGCCTGGCGACCCTGGCACGCTGGGGTTTCAGCGACAGCGAACGTTACAGCCACCCTATCAAGCACATCAGCGAAGCCGCGCATTGGCGCACTTATTGGTACAACCAACCTCTGCCCTTCGCCAGCGATGGCGTGGTGCTGCACCAGGCCGCGCGCGCACCCGCCGAACGCTGGCAAGTCGCCGCACCTTACTGGGCAGTCGCCTGGAAATACCCGGCCGCCAAGGCCCTGGCACTGGTCCGCAAGGTGCAATTCAAGATCGGTCGCACGGGGCGCATCACCCCCATTCTGGAACTGGAACCCGTGCGCCTGGATGATCGGCAGATCAGCCGGGTCAGCGTCGGCTCCCTCATGCGCTGGCAAACCCTGGATATCCGCCCCGGAGACCAGGTGTCCATCAGCCTGGCCGGCCAGGTGATCCCACGATTGGACGAAGTCATCCTGCGCAACAAGACCCGGGTGCAAGTGCAAGTGCCCGACGCCCACGCGTTCCATGCCTTGAGCTGCTGGCAACTGGACCCCGGCTGCGAGGAGCAGTTGCTCGCGCGCCTGACCTGGCTCAGCAGCAACCAGGGCCTGGCTTTACCGCATATGGGCCGCGAGACCTGGAACATATTGATCCAGGCCGGTCTAATCGCAGGCTTTCTCGATTGGTTAACCCTGGATGCGACAGAGCTTGCTAACATTGACGGCTTCGGCGACCGCAGCCGTGCGCGGCTGCTCGACAACATCCACAGCGCCCGGCAACGCCCTTTTGCACAATGGCTCAAAGCCCTGGGCGTACCGCCCTCGGCACGCAACAACCTGGAAGGCGGCTGGCAAACCCTGGCTGCCCGGGACACACAAGCCTGGCTCGCCACCGACGGCATAGGCCCGGGTCGCGCCGCGCAACTCAGCGCTTTTTTTCACGACCCGCAAGTGCAGGCGCTGGCTCAAACATTACGTACGGCCGGAATAGACGGGTTTTGAACCCAGGCCAACTACCTTTAACCCCGGCAGAATTCATCCTGCCATCGGATCGCGACTTTGGAGTTCCACATGAATTTTTTCGCCCCCCTTGCCCTATTGACCGCCGCAAGCTTCATGACCACACCGTTGCTGGCAGCCGAAGAAGACTCACCACTCACCGGCTGCGCCGCCAAGCGCCAGGCCATCAGCACGCAGATCGAACAAGCCAAGGTGCACGGTAACAGCGAGCAGCAGGCCGGCCTGGAAAAAGCCCTGAGCGAAGTCACCACCCACTGCACTGACGCCTCCTTGCGCAAAGAACGTGAAAACAAAGTGCTCGACGCCAAGCACGAAGTCAGCCGCCGTCAGGCCGACCTCGACAAGGCGATGAAAAAGGGTGACGCCGACAAGATCAACAAGCGCAAGGACAAGCTCGCCGACTCGCGCAAAGAGCTGCAGGACGCCGTGGAAGAACTCGACAAATAAAACCGGTCAATGGTCTCGGAACTGCTTATGGCAGGCGGAGCAGGCATCTTCGACTTTCTGCACGGCAGGCCCCAGGTTGCTGGCTTTGTAAGGCTGGACTTGGCTGGCGATCACCAGTTCACCGGTGGCCGCCTCAAGGTTACGCGCCAGTTCCTGAAAACGGGCCTGTTGTTGCCACACGTTATCCTTGGCGCTGGTATGGTCTTCTTCACGCACGCTTGGGAAATGTTTCCACGGTTCGTGGGACAACGCGTCCAGCTTGACCGCACCTTCGGCAAACTTTGCACCGTCGAACGGAATGCGTCCGCGCAACATGCCACCCAGGTCTTCGCCGGTCTTGAGCATCTGCTTGAAGATCGCCTTGCGCTGACCCAGCGGCGAGTTCGGATCAACACCGCCACAGGCGGACAACGTCAGGCAGGCCAGCAATACCACGGTCAGTTTTTTAAAAGTCATGATGGCTTCAAGGTCACGGGAACGGCGGCCAGTATCCTCGCCCCGCCCGCAAAGACCAATAGCCCTATTAATAATAAGGGTTGCCCGCTGGCGTGAATGCACGGGTGACCGCTTCAGGAATTGCTTGTATGAATCTCACCTTCAAACCTTGGAGCCGCCTGGCGTGGGCTCTGCCGATCATCGCGCTGCTGGCGGGCTGTGACGGCGGCAAAGACGCCAATCAACCGCAAGCCCCCAAACCCCATGCTATCGCCACTTATGTGAGCGCGCCGTGGGAAGCCTTGCCAAGCGTGTCCGACAGCGACCTGCTGGCCGGTTTTGAATCCTGGCGCAGTGCCTGCCAGCGCCTCAAGGCCGACCCGGTGTGGGGTGCGACCTGTGCGGCCGCAGTGAGCGTGCCGGGCAATGCCGAGGCGGTTCGCGGTTTTCTCAAGGAACGCCTGGATGTATTTGGCCTGCGCTCGGCCGACAACACTCCGAACGGCCTGATCACCGGCTACTACGAGCCGGTCTACCCCGGCAGCCTGACCGAAACCGCCACGGCCCATGTGCCGGTGTATGGCGTACCGGACGACCTGATCATCGTCAACCTGGAAAGTATCTACCCCGAACTCAAGGGCAAGCGCCTGCGTGGTCGCCTGGAAGGTCGCGTACTCAAGCCCTATGACGACGCCGGCACCCTCAACAGCCAAGGCTCGACCGCCAAGCCGATTGCCTGGCTGACGAACCCGATGGACCTGCAGTTCCTGCAAATTCAGGGCTCGGGGCGTATTCAACTGGCAGGCGGGCGCCAACTACGCGTGGGTTACGGCGACCAGAACGGCTACCCCTATCGCCCGATCGGGCGCTGGCTGGTGGAGCAAGGCGAACTGAAAAAAGACGACGTGACCATGGGCGCCATCAGCGCCTGGGCCAAGGCCCATCCACAGCGCATTCCGGAACTGCTGGCGAGCAACCCCAGCTACGTGTTCTTCAGCGCCCGCCCCGACAGTAACGAAGGGCCACGGGGTTCTTTGAATGTGCCGTTGACGGCCGGTTATAGCGTGGCCGTTGATCGCAAGGTCATTCCGCTCGGCAGCCTGTTGTGGCTGTCGACGACCAAACCCGATGGTTCACCGATCTCAAGGCCTGTCGCCGCGCAAGACACGGGCGGCGCGATCACGGGTGAAGTGCGTGCGGACTTGTTCTGGGGCACGGGGGATGCGGCGGGTGAATTGGCCGGGAACATGAAGCAACAGGGGCAGATCTGGATGTTGTGGCCTAAAGGTGCTGCATTGCCACAGGTGCCGGACGCACCAGCCGGCACCTGATGCTGACCTATGGCGAGGCCGCCCCAAACCAGGCACCTGAGCTCTGCCTGGAAGAATGCGGTGCCTGGATTAGGGCGGCTTCGCCACCCAGCGCGGGGCAAGCCCGCTCACTACATCAGGGGTTTGCG
Organism: Pseudomonas sp. R19M; assembly: GCF_050312585.1. Lineage (NCBI taxonomy): Bacteria > Pseudomonadati > Pseudomonadota > Gammaproteobacteria > Pseudomonadales > Pseudomonadaceae > Pseudomonas > Pseudomonas sp. R19M. Next base: position 46,408 of record NZ_JBNPJV010000054.1, on the reverse strand, counting down.
TCGGGCGTCAGATCGAGACAAAGAAGAAACTCGCAATCAACGCCATGCCCACGAACCACACCAGCGAACGCAACATCGCCCAGTCCGCCAGGTAGCAAATGATGTACAGCAGGCGACTGGTGATAAACAACACGGCCAGCACGTTGATCGTCACCAGCGACGCCGTACCGGCCAGGTGCGCAATAATCACCGCCGCGGCGAATGCCGGCGTCACCTCGAAGCTGTTCAGTTGGGCGTTGTGGGCGCGTCTTGCTAACCCTTCAAGGGTATCCAGGAAGGCACGTGGGTCGTGGTTCTGCCGCGGTCCGAATTTGCCGCCGCTGAACTTGGCCACTCCCGTGCACAGGTAAGGTAGGAAAATCGCGATCAATACACACCAGAATGCCACCGTCATCACAGATTCCTTTTGTTGTTTTAACCAGCGGTTAGAGTTTTAGCACTAAACATTCGCGACCGCACTCACCCGCTATGAGCCCTGTCGAACCGAAAAGGTTCTATCCAGCGCTTGCAACATCCCACCGCTGCTGCGGTCCATCCACCCATTGACGAACGATCCAAACCACTTCCAAGGACCCCGGATGCTTGAACTTGTCGCCGCTTTCATTTGCCTCACCACACTGCTCACCTATGTGAACTTCCGTTTTATCGGCCTGCCGCCCACTATTGGCGTGATGGTCACGGCCCTGCTCTTCTCACTGATCCTGCAAGGGTTGAGCGTGCTTGGCTACCCTGGCCTGGAAGACCGCATCCAGCAACTGATCGGCCAGATCGACTTCGGCGACTTGCTGATGAACTGGATGCTGTCGTTCCTGTTGTTTGCCGGCGCCTTGCACGTCAATTTGAACGACCTGCGCAGTTACCGCTGGCCCATCGGCCTGCTGGCAACCTTCGGCGTGTTGATTGCTACCGTGGTGATCGGCAGCCTGGCGTATTACATCTTTGCCCTGTTTGGCTGGCACGTGAGCTTCCTCTACTGCCTGCTGTTCGGCGCGCTGATTTCGCCCACTGACCCGATTGCGGTGCTCGGCGTACTGCGTACCGCCAACGCCTCGAAACCCTTGAAAACCACCATCGTCGGCGAATCGCTGTTCAACGACGGCACAGCGGTCGTGGTGTTTACCGTATTGCTGGGCATCGCGCAGTTGGGCGAAACCCCCACCGTGGGTGCCACCGCCATGCTGTTCGCCCACGAGGCGTTGGGTGGCGTGGTGTTCGGCGGCTTGATTGGTTACCTGGTGTACCTGATGATCAAAAGCATTGAACAGCATCAGGTCGAAGTGATGCTGACCCTCGCTCTGGTCATCGGCGGCTCGGCGATGGCCACCGAACTGCACGTCTCTGCACCGATTGCGATGGTGGTCGCGGGGCTGATCATCGGCAACCTGGGCCGCAAGCTGGCGATGAACGACATGACCCGGCGCTACCTGGACGGTTTCTGGGAACTGCTCGATGACATGCTCAACGCCCTGCTGTTTGCGCTGATCGGCATGGAGCTGTTGCTGCTGCCGTTCAACTGGCTGCATGTATTCGCGGCAAGCTTGCTGGCCGTGGCGATCCTGCTGTCGCGCCTGCTGACGGTGGCTCCCGCGATCCTGCTGCTGCGTCGCTGGCGCAGCGTGCCGCGTGGCACCATCCGCATTCTCACCTGGGGCGGCTTGCGCGGCGGCGTTTCGGTGGCATTGGCCCTGGCCTTGCCGCTGGGCCCGGAACGCGACCTGTTGCTGAGCATCACCTACATCGTGGTGCTGTCATCGATCCTGCTGCAGGGCTTGAGCATCGGCAAGCTGGTCAAGCATGTGACCCAGGGCGAACCCGAGGCCACACCCGAACCTCACTGATCCTTGTTGATGGGCTGCGGATGCCTTGGGTCCGCAGCTTGTTTGCCGGGCAGGCTGCCTTCGCTGCGGATCTGCGCATGGCTGATCAACGCAAAGATGAAGCTGCCACCAATGATGTTGCCGGCCAGGGTCGGGCCGGCAAATACCAGCCAGAAGTCATGCCACGACAGTTCACCGGCAAACACGAGGTAGGACACTTCCGCCGACCCCACCACGATATGGGTGAAGTCGCCCAGCGCCATCAGGTAGGTGATCAGAACGATGATCCAGATCTTGGCGCTTTCCATCGACGGGATCATCCACACCATGGTGGCGATCATCCAGCCGGAAACGATGCCCTTGGCGAACATCTGGCCGGCGTCGTTCTCCATGATCTTGCGCCCGATCTCGAGGAAGGCAAGGTCGGTCTTGCTGTCGAAGATCGGCAAGTGAAGCATCACGTAGGCAACCAGCAAGGTGCCGCACAAGTTACCCACCAGCACCACGGACCACAGCCGCAGCAGCCGACCCGCATTGTTCAGCGTAGGTTTGCTCATCACCGGCAGCACGGCGGTCAGGGTGTTCTCGGTGAACAGTTGCTGGCGCGCCAGGATCACCGCGAGGAACCCCGCGCAATAGCCGAAACTGGCGATGACCTTGAAGGCTTCGCCCTCCGGCAGGCGCGAGTTGAGCAGCCCCATGGCCATCAATGACAACCCCATGGTCAACCCGGCTGCCAGCGCCGACCACCACAACGCCGCAACGTTGCGCTCCAGTTCCTGGTCGCCCTGGGTACGGATGATTTCATGCAACACAGCCGCGCGGGGCGGCTGGTTTTTGTCTACGTCCTGCTGCTCTTCCTGCGACAGGTTGGGGGTCTTGCCGTCTTCGGGGGTGGCCATGATCTACAGTGTCCTTAGGGGGTTCCTGTAGCTACGACACGCCGCAACGATGGCTGTTCAGTGGCACCGTATTTAAACCGGAATGCGCCAGGCCTTGGCCATTTCAACGGTGGTCGACCTGACCGGCTTGCTCCAGGGTTTATTGCGCGCACCGTAGTGCTCAATGATGCCGTCGAGTACGCGGTTGAACTCGGCGGGCGTGGTCGCATCGGCCAAGTCACGCGCCGAGCGCTGCAATAACTCAAGATTGGCCTTCGATTGGCCCGGGCGGCGCATTGAGGGGTAAATCACTTCACGCGTGAAATTCTCGGCTTTCACCGCGATATCGCGTCTTTTCATCTCAGCGACGGCACTGCTCATCACTTTGGACAGGGGCGAAGCCTGTTTGGCAGCCACTTGCAGCAACTGCTGGAAGTTGCGCTGGCCCGGCGCACTCAAGCGCTGCGCCAGCCACTCGATGTGCTCAGGTTTACGAGCCAGCGCGTCCAGATTACGCAAGGCTGCCGCCACCTTGGGCGTGACCTTGAGGGCGCCACCGGCTTGATTGGCCTCGCTGATGGCGCTGTCCAAGGCGTGCAAGGCTTGTTGTGCATGCCTGCGAAACATCAACACCTGTGCGGCAGCCGGGTCTTTCTGGAGTTCCGTTTGCACGCCGGCAAGCAGTTCATCGTCCATCGCCAGCACCGCACTTTCCAATGAAGGAAACTCGTGCACTTCACGCGCCTGCGCACGCTGATCCAGATGCCCTGCGACCGCTTGCCGGCTGCGTGCCTGCAACTCCTGTTTCTGTTCGGGGGTCATGGTGAAGTTGACCGTACCGTTGAGCAGGCCGCGAAAGTCACCTTTGTTGGTTTTCAGCGGCAAGGTCACCGTCTGATCGCGATACGCCTTGAGTTGCTGCTCCTGATAAGCGCCCGCTGCGGCGTGGGGCGTACCGGTAAAGCGGTCGACCAAATGACTGAAGAATCCCCCACTTTTTTTCGGCCCTGCTGCTGCGGACTCAAACTCGACGACCAGCGACTCGGGCCGATTCAACGGGCCCTGCGCAACGGCGCCGCCGATCACCCCCGGCGCGGGCGTATTGGCCAGCAGGCCACCGTCCTGAAACGCCGTGATCTGAGCCTGTGCCTGGAATGCATGGCCTTGCTCCTCAGGGCTTTTGAACAGCCCCGGCAAGGCACCCGAGATACGCGCTGCCCGGGCAATGTCCATATCCGGAGTGAGACTGGCGTTGAACACAACCAACTGCGGCCGCCCATCGAACATGCCCGTGCCGGTGATATTGAGTGACTTGATCGCCGGGATATGCCGGCTCAACACCTCCAGATCGCGGAACGTCGGCGCACCACCGGCTCTGAGCCTGGCGGCGATCTTCATCACCTCGGCGGGCGGCTTGGCCCCGGGCATTGCGGCGATATGGGCGAGGATCGACTTGCGCGACTCGTTGCGTATCATCTCCTCCAGCGGCGAGGCCTCGGTTTGCAGGCGCGGCAACAGGGTCAGCAGCAGTTGGGAAATGTTGCCGGCGGCGCCAGGCAGACGCCCGGCGAGCTTGCCAAGTTCGGAGCTGATGGTTTGCAGCCAGGCCGTCACCGGGTCCTGGCTATTGAGCAGGCTGGGCAGGTCGATACTGTTCGACAACTCACCGAACGCCTGCGCGCCCATGCCGCTGGCGATCAGCGTCGCGGAAATCGCTCCGGCCGATGAACCGGAAATCACTTTGACGCCAGGGAGCTTATTGGCCTGCTCGAGCGCCTGTAGCACTCCGGGGAAAGCGATACCCTTCGCACCGCCACCACTGAGCACAAGATGGCTCACCGCCGGCGGCGACAGAACCACTTTTACGCGGCCATCGCTGTAACGATGAAGGCTTAACTTGCGCGGGCCCACCTCCTTGAGCAGAGGCGTCTTCACCGCCTGTTCGAGCGCTTGAGGAAACGAAGATTGGACAGGCGAGGTTGACACTTTCATACACGGGGCTCTCTCTACAGGGTGTAGGCCTGAGTGATAAGAGAGCCACGCAAAGATCCTTACGGAATAACCCGGTAAAGATTCAACACCTACCCGGCGACGGCGTCGTCCTGGAACTGGTCCTTCACGTATTTGATCTCGGTACGCCCATGGGGCGCAGGCAAGCCATCTTCGCCGAGGTTGACGAACACCATTTTTTCCACGGTGAGGATACTTTTGCGGGTGATCTTGTTGCGCACTTCACAGGTCAGGGTGATGGAGGTGCGGCCGAACTCGGTAGCCGTGATGCCCAGTTCGATGATGTCGCCCTGGCGCGAAGCGCTGACGAAGTTGATTTCGGAAATGTACTTGGTCACCACGCGCTGGTTGCCCAGTTGGACAATCGCGTAGATGGCCGCTTCTTCATCGATCCAGCGCAGCAGGCTGCCGCCGAACAGGGTGCCGTTGGGGTTGAGGTCTTCAGGTTTTACCCACTTGCGGGTGTGGAAGTTCATGGTCACTCCAAAGCGTCTTGCCGAATGATGGGTGACATCATGGCAGAGCCTGGGCTCTGGCTCTATGAGCCATTGCCTATCAACCCCATGAGCGATCTTCATATGACCGACGGAAAGGCTTGGGAAGTCAGGCGCACACGGCTATAATCGCCACCGTTTCAAAACGGTCATCTACGATTGATACCGTTCTCCCGCCACCTGTCCGAGGGGCGCTGCAGCAGGTTCAACCTGTCAGGCTCGGATGGGGCGTTGTCCGGCCTGGTTGCCCTGGCCTGATACTAAACGCACAACGGCGCCCATTCGCACACTACGAATGGAGGCTCTTCATGAGCGCTGTCAACACGCCTGCAGATTTCAACGACTACAAAGTCGCCGACATGTCCCTCGCTGCCTGGGGCCGTCGCGAAACCTTTATCGCCGAATCCGAAATGCCTGCCCTGATGGGCCTGCGTCGCAAGTATGCCGCTGAGCAGCCGCTCAAGGGCGCGAAGATTCTCGGCTGCATCCACATGACCATCCAGACTGCCGTGCTGATCGAAACCCTGGTTGCACTGGGTGCCGAAGTACGCTGGTCGTCCTGCAACATTTTCTCGACTCAAGACCAGGCCGCTGCCGCGATCGCTGCCGCCGGTATCCCGGTATTCGCCTGGAAAGGCGAGACCGAAGAAGAGTACGAGTGGTGCCTGGAGCAAACCATCCTCAAAGATGGCAAGCCTTGGGATGCCAACATGATCCTCGACGACGGCGGCGACCTGACCGAGCTGCTGCACAAGAAATACCCGGCCATCCTGGACCGCGTCCACGGCGTGACCGAAGAAACCACCACTGGCGTACACCGCCTGCTGGACATGCTGGCCAAGGGCGAGCTGAAAATCCCGGCCATCAACGTCAACGACTCGGTGACCAAGAGCAAGAACGACAACAAGTACGGCTGCCGTCACAGCCTGAACGACGCCATCAAGCGCGGCACCGACCACCTGCTGTCGGGCAAGCAAGCCCTGGTGATCGGCTACGGTGACGTGGGCAAGGGTTCGTCCCAGTCGCTGCGTCAGGAAGGCATGATCGTCAAAGTCTCCGAAGTCGACCCGATCTGCGCCATGCAAGCCTGCATGGACGGCTTCGAAGTGGTTTCGCCGTTTATCGATGGCGTCAATGACGGCACCGAAGCGAGCATCGACAAGGCCCTGCTGGGCAAGATCGATCTGATCGTCACCACGACCGGCAACGTGAATGTTTGCGACGCGAACATGCTCAAAGCCCTGAAGAAGCGTGCTGTTGTCTGCAACATCGGTCACTTCGACAACGAGATCGACACCGCTTTCATGCGCAAGAACTGGGCATGGGAAGAAGTGAAGCCGCAGGTACACAAGGTTCACCGTACCGGTGCCGGCGATTTCGACCCGCAGAACGACGACTACCTGATCCTGCTGGCTGAAGGCCGCCTGGTTAACCTGGGCAACGCCACCGGCCACCCAAGCCGCATCATGGACGGCTCGTTCGCCAACCAGGTACTGGCGCAGATCTTCCTGTTCGGCCAGAAGTACGCCGACCTGTCGCCGGCCCAGAAAGCCGAGCGCCTGACGGTAGAAGTACTGCCGAAGAAACTCGACGAAGAAGTGGCCCTGGAAATGGTCCGCGGCTTCGGCGGCGTTGTGACTCAACTGACCAAGACCCAGGCCGACTACATCGGCGTGACCGTTGAAGGTCCGTTCAAGCCGCACGCTTACCGCTACTGATTTGCCTGCTGCCCGCTCTCTACTCACGTGAGAGCGGGCTTTATGTGGGAGGGGGCTTGCCCCCGATGGCGGTAGCACATTCAACAGCTCTGTTGACTGAACGACTGCTATCGGGAGCAAGCCCCCTCCCACATTGACGGTGTACACCTCCCGGCATTTTGAGTTTCCAAGGATCCGACCATGTCCCAAGACCGTCGCTACAGCTTCGAGTTCTTCCCGACCAAGACCGATGCTGGGCATGAAAAACTGATGGCCACTGCTGAGCAACTGGCCCGCTACAACCCTGACTTCTTCTCCTGCACCTACGGTGCCGGCGGTTCCACCCGCGACCGTACGATCAACACCGTGCTGCAGCTGGAAAGCCAAGTCAAAGTTCCCGCCGCTCCGCACTTGTCGTGCGTGGGCGACAGCAAGGCCGACCTGCGTAGCCTGCTGACCCAATACAAGCAAGCCGGCATCAAGCGTATCGTCGCCCTGCGTGGTGACCTGCCGTCCGGTATGGGGATGGCCAGCGGTGAACTGCGCCACGCCAATGACCTGGTGAGCTTCATCCGCGAAGAAAGCGGCGATCACTTCCATATCGAAGTGGCGGCTTACCCGGAGATGCACCCTCAGGCACGTAACTTCGAAGACGATCTGCGCAACTTCGTACGCAAGGCCAATGCCGGCGCCGACAGCGCGATCACCCAGTACTTCTTCAACGCCGACAGTTACTTCTACTTCGTCGAGCGTGTACGGGCCATGGGCGTGAACATCCCAATCGTGCCGGGCATCATGCCGATTACCAACTACAGCAAGCTAGCGCGTTTCTCCGACGCGTGCGGCGCTGAAATCCCACGCTGGGTGCGCAAGCAACTGGAAGCCTATGGTGATGACGTCAAGAGCATCCAGGCGTTCGGTGAACAGGTCATCACGCAAATGTGCGAACAATTGTTACAAGGCGGTGCGCCAGGGCTGCATTTCTATACCCTGAACCAGGCTGAACCCAGCCTCGCCATCTGGAACAACCTCAAGCTGCCACGCTAACGCTTGCCCGGTTGTGCCAAGGCCCTCGTCCAAACGAGGGCCTTTGTCGTTTTACGTAGCCACGGAACTGCGAAATCCGCGCCACCTCCGATCAAGGCCCATGCCCACTTGATGGACGCTCCGGCGAAATAACTCGCGCCGCCAATGCGCGTGCCAGAGCTTCTCTTTAGGGCTGGAGCGTCGTAATCTCCCGGCATGCCTGTCATTTTAAAGCTGTTGACTGCTGCGCTTTTCGCTTGCCTGAGCCTGGCCGCTTACGGCGAGAAGCTGCGCATTGTCACTGAGCCTTGGACGCCCTACGTCTACGACGACAACGGCACCATGCGCGGGCTCGACTATGAAACCACGGTGACCGTGTTCCAGCGCCTGGGGGTGGATGTGCAATGGCAGTTCCTGCCCTGGAAGCGCTGCCTGGCAATGCTCGACCAAGGCCACGCCGATGGTGCGCTGGATATTTTCCACAGCCACGACCGCGATGCCCTGCTGCTTTACCCCAGCGAGCCGTTATCGGAGGTCGAGTTCGTGCTGTTCTACGCCAACGAACGCCCTCACCCCGCCAAGACCCTGGACGAGTTGCGCGGCCTGACGGTCGGCATCTCGCCAGGCTACCTGTATGGCAGCGCCTTCAGTGACTCCACGGCCTTCAACCGCGAACCCGCTCCCAGCCACGAAGCCAATTTCGGCAAACTCATGCTGGGGCGCATCGACCTGCTGATCACGGACCGTCGCGTGGGAATGCATGTGATCAAGGACCTGGGCCTGGAAGGCAAGGTCAGCCAGGCACCGCTGGTGGTCAGTCGCCAGCAGCAATTTCTGGCCGTACGCCGTGGCGCGGGCATGGACCTGCTGGTGCAACGTTTCGCCGCCGAGCTCAAGCGCTTCAAACAAGAGCCGGCCTATGCCGTATTGAGCGCAAAATACGGCGATGCCCACCTACACAGCACCCCGATTACCACGCCCGCAGGAACCGTTGAGCAGCAGGAAAGCAGCGCGCAGTGATTGCTCTGTTATACTCCGGCCTTTCCGCCAGGCTTACGCCCGGCCGCTGAGGTCTTGAAAAAGGCACCTAACCCAGCTACTGCGCAGCTTTCAGCCCGCGCGAGCCGGTGGAGTGCCCGCCAGACGCAGCAGGACCGGACGGGGTTGCGCTCCCCTAAGCGCCATTCACGCCCGGCAAGATTATCCCTTTGGGCCAAGCCCTAACTAAAACAGGATTACTCATGTCCTTTGCTTCCCTCGGTCTCTCCGAGGCTTTAGTCCGCGCCATCGAGGCTGCGGGCTATACCGAGCCTACTCCGGTGCAACAGCGGGCCATTCCCGCCGTGTTGCAAGGTCGCGACCTGATGGTTGCGGCACAGACAGGTACTGGTAAAACCGGTGGTTTCGCCCTCCCGATTCTGGAGCGGTTGTTCCCCAACGGTCACCCAGACAAATCCCAGCGTCACGGCCCGCGCCAACCGCGCGTACTGGTCCTGACCCCAACCCGCGAACTCGCAGCCCAGGTGCATGACAGCTTCAAGCTGTATGCCCGCGACTTGAAGTTCGTCAGTGCCTGCATCTTCGGCGGCGTCGGCATGAACCCGCAGGTTCAGGCCATGTCCCGGGGTGTTGACGTGCTGGTGGCGTGCCCGGGTCGCTTGCTCGACCTGTGCGGTCAAGGCAGCGTCGACTTGTCCCACGTCGAAATCCTCGTACTGGACGAAGCCGACCGCATGCTCGACATGGGCTTTGTCCATGACGTGAAAAAAGTCCTCGCCCGCCTGCCGGCCAAGCGCCAGAACCTGCTGTTCTCGGCGACGTTCTCCCAGGACATCACCGCCCTGGCCGGCAAGCTGCTGCACAACCCGGAGCGCATCGAAGTCACGCCGCCGAACACCACGGTCGAGCGTATCGAGCAACGCGTGTTCCGCCTGGCCGCCAGCCACAAGCGTGCATTGCTGGCCCACCTGATCACCGCCGGCGCCTGGGAACAGGTGCTCGTGTTCACCCGTACCAAGCACGGCGCCAACCGCCTGGCCGAGTACCTGGACAAACACGGCCTCACCGCCGTCGCCATCCACGGCAACAAGAGCCAGAACGCGCGCACCAAGGCCCTGGCCGACTTCAAGGCCGGCACCGTACGCATCCTGGTTGCCACCGACATCGCCGCCCGAGGCCTGGATATCGACCAGTTGCCGCACGTGGTCAACTTCGAACTGCCTAACGTCGACGAAGACTATGTGCACCGTATCGGCCGTACCGGCCGCGCCGGTCGTTCGGGTGAAGCCATTTCCCTGGTTGCACCGGACGAAGAAAAACTGCTGAAAAGCATTGAGCGCATGACCAAGCAGAAGATCGCCGACGGCGACCTGATGGGCTTCGATGCCAGCGCCGTAGAGGCTGAAAAGCCTGAAGCGCGCGAGCGTCCGGACGTGCGCAACCCACGCAACCCACGCGGTCCTAAGGGCGATGGCCCGAACGGCGGCGGTGGTGGCGGCGGGCGTCGTGACAAGGGCAAAGACAAGGGCAAGGAAAAGTCCGCGAGCAACGGCCGTGGCGAACGCCCAGCCCGCGAGCAGAAGCCCCGCGAAGGCACCCCGGCCCGCGAACAGCGCCAGCCGAGCCAGCCGCCCCGCGCCGCAGCCGACCGTGCTCCGGACGAGTTCCTGGACGACGATATCGATAACTTCGGTAACCGTGTCGACTACGTGCCTCAGGCCAAACCGGCCCAGGGCCGTGGCCGCCGCCCAGGTGCTCCGGCACAGGGCGCAGGCGCGGGCGCTCCGCGCAGCGGCCAGCCTCAAGGCGGCCGCCAGAACGGCCCACGCAACAGCAGCGGCGGCACCGCCGGCACCCCACCGGCCAAGCGCAATGGCGGACGTAATGGCGCATCACGTGACGGCCAGGCCCGTCGCGAAGATTCGCGTAACCGCCGCCCGGCCCGTGACGACCAGCCTCGCTCGTCTGAACCTGCCGTGCAGAACCCGCGTGGTGGCCCGGCGCCGAAGATCATCCACAAGGAGTCCAAAGCCGACCGCTTCCCGACACCCGAGCAGTTGGATCAACTGCCAGGCCGTCCTCGTGGTGAAAAACCAGCGCTGCTGACCCGCAACCGCTGAGTTTTCAAGCCCCATAAAAAATGCCCCGCATCGAAAGATGCGGGGCATTTTTGTATGCGAGGCGAAAATTACTTCGCTTTCACACCTTCAAAGGTGATGTACAGATTAACCACGTCGGACTGTGGACCTACGTCCATGCCACCCGGGTTGAACTCCTTGCGGCTGATCGAGGTGGTCCCTTCAAAGCCGGCACGGTAGCCGCCCCATGGATCCTTGCCTTCGCCCAGGAACGTAGCCTTGACCACGATAGGCTTGGTCACGCCGTGGAAGGTCAGGTCGCCAGCCACATCGGCAGTCTGCTTGCCATCAGCATTCTTGCCGGTTGGCTTGACGCTGGTGGAAACGAACTTGGCGTCCGGGAATTTGCCCGACTCCAGGAAGTCCTTGCTGTTGACGTGCTTGTCACGTTCAGCATGGTTGGTGAACACACTGGCAGTGCGCACATTGACTTCGATCTTGGCGTCTTCAGGCTTGGCCGCGTCAAAACTGAACTTGCCGTCCAGGTCCTTGAAGGTACCGGTGATATAGCTGTAGCCCAGGTGGCTGATCTTGAAGTCGACGAAGGCGTGCTGGCCTTCTTTGTCGATCACATAGTCGGCAGCCATTGCCGAACCTGCGGACAGCAGGGCAGAACCGATTGCCAGAGCGGCGAGAGTCTTTTTCAACATGCTTTCTATTCCTTGTGAGTCGAGGTTGAACATCAGGCTTTGCGCCCCAGCATTCGCGTCAGGGTCACATCACGATCGATAAAGTGGTGTTTCAATGCAGCCACGCCATGCAAACCGGCGAAAACCACCAGCACCCAGGCCAGGTACAAATGCACCACACCCGCGGTATCTGCCTGGTCCGGTAGACCGGAAACCAAGGCAGGAATTTCAAACAGGCCAAACACCGGGATACCGACACCATCGGCGGTGGAAATCAGGTAACCGGCAATCATCACGGCAAACAGCCCGACATAGAGAAACGCGTGGCCAAATGCGGCCCCCATACGGGTCAGGCGGCTATAGCTGGCCAGCGGTGGTGGCGGCGGGCTGATCAAGCGCCAGACGATCCGCACCAGCATGATGGCAAACAGCGTGATGCCGATGCTCTTGTGCAAATCCGGAGCTTCTTTGCGCCAGGCGCTGTAATAGTCGAGACCGACCATCCACAAGCCCAGGGCGAACAAACCAAACACCACCAGGGCAACGCCCCAGTGCAAGACCATACTGACCCAACCATAGCGGGCCTCTGAATTGCGTAGCTGCATGTACTTAATCCCGTAAGAGCTGTGCCAAGCCTAGCGATTTACCTATCGAATTAAAGCGGAAAATTTTGCTTTGAAATATCAAGAAATACGATATTGAGAGTAGGCAGATTAAATTAACAAGGGATTAAGGACTATCCAGAAGAAACGTGACAGACCGTCCTGTGTTTACTGCCTATTCGCACGTAATGGGTTGTGACACGGCCGCCCATTGCATAGGCTTGCGCGATTGTTTCGCCTGCGTGGTGCGCAGGACCGCTTCGAGGAGAAAACCGATGGGCTTGAACAACCAGTGGATGCAACGCGACCTCGCGGTGCTGTGGCATCCCTGCACCCAGATGAAAGACCACCAGCAATTGCCGCTGATCCCCATCAAGCGCGGTGAAGGCGTGTGGCTGGAAGACTTCGAAGGCAAGCGCTACCTCGACGCCGTCAGTTCCTGGTGGGTCAATGTGTTTGGTCACGCCAACCCGCGCATCAACCAGCGCATCAAGGATCAGGTCGACCAGCTTGAACACGTGATCCTCGCCGGTTTCAGCCACCAGCCGGTGATTGAGCTGTCCGAGCGCCTGGTGCAAATGACGCCTGAGGGCCTGACCCGGTGCTTCTACGCCGATAATGGATCGTCCTGCATCGAAGTCGCGCTGAAAATGAGCTTTCACTATTGGCTCAACCGGGGCCTGCCGAACAAGAAGCGCTTCGTCACCCTGACCAACAGCTACCATGGCGAGACCATCGCCGCGATGTCGGTAGGCGACGTGCCGCTGTTCACCGAAACCTATAAGGCGCTGCTGCTCGACACCCTCAAAGTGCCCAGCCCGGACTGCTACCTGCGCCCTGAGGGCATGAGTTGGGAAGAACACTCGCGCACTATGTTCCAGGCCATGGAACAGACCCTGGCGCAGCACCATGAAACGGTCGCCGCCGTCATCGTCGAGCCGCTGATACAGGGCGCCGGCGGCATGCGCATGTACCACCCGGTCTACCTCAAGCTGCTGCGCGAAGCCTGCGACCGCTACGGCGTACACCTGATCCACGACGAAATCGCCGTGGGCTTCGGCCGCACCGGCAGTATGTTCGCCTGTGAACAGGCCGGCATCCGCCCGGACTTCCTGTGCCTGTCCAAGGCCCTCACCGGCGGCTACCTGCCGCTGGCCGCCGTGGTCACCACCGAAGACGTGTACAGCGCGTTCTACGACGACTACCCCACCCTGCGCGCCTTCCTGCACTCCCACAGCTACACCGGCAACCCGTTGGCGTGCGCGGCGGCCCTGGCCACCCTGGATATTTTCGAAGAAGACAACGTCATCGAAAATAACCAGGCCCTGGCCCAGCACATGGCCAGCGCGACTGCGCATCTGGTTGACCACCCCCACGTCGCGGAAGTCCGCCAGACCGGCATGGTGCTGGCCATCGAGATGGTCCAGGACAAAGCCACCAAGACCGCCTACCCCTGGCAGGAACGCCGTGGCCTGAAGGTATTCGAACATGCCCTGGAACGTGGCGCGCTGTTGCGGCCGCTGGGCAGCGTGGTGTATTTCCTGCCGCCCTATGTGATTACGCCACAGCAGATCGACTTCCTCGCCGAGGTGGCCAGCGAAGGCATCGATATTGCGACCAACAGCCGCGTCAGCGTGGCGGTGCCCAACAACTTCCACCCCGACTTCCGCGATCCCGGCTGACTGATCGTTCCCGCGCTCTGCGTGGGAACGCATCCCCGGACGTTGCGCGTCCGCTCTGCAGACCCTTTTCCAGAGAACACAAATGAGATTGTCCCGTTTCTTCACCGACACCCCGCTGAGTCTCGGCGATCACGAATTGCCCGAAGCCCAGGCGCATTACATCAGCCGCGTGCTACGCATGACGGAAGGCGACGCCGTGCAATTGTTCGACGGCTCCGGCCAGGAATTCCTGGGCAGCTTGCTGGAAGTCGGCAAAAAGCGCGTCACCGTGCAGCTGACGGAACGTTTCGCAGGCCAGGCCGAATCACCGCTGCACATCCACCTCGGCCAGGGCCTGTCCCGGGGCGAGCGCATGGACTGGGCGATCCAGAAAGCCACCGAATTGGGCGTCAACGCCATTACCCCGATTTTCAGCGAGCGTTGCGAGGTGCGCCTCAAAGACGAACGCGCCGACAAACGCCTGCTGCACTGGCGCCAGGTGGCGATCAGCGCTTGCGAGCAATGCGGACGTTCAACGGTGCCGGTGATCCATCCGCCGCTGCTGTTGGCGGACTGGTTGAAGCAGACCGAGGCCGACCTGAAGCTGGTGCTGCATCCGGTCGCGGCGCCGCTGGTCAGCCATGCCAAGCCCTCGAGCCTGGCCTTCCTGATTGGCCCCGAGGGTGGGCTGACGGACGCCGAAGTCGAAACCGCCCAAGGCGCCGGCTACCATGCCGCCCGCCTTGGCCCACGGGTGTTGCGTACCGAGACGGCACCGGTGGTGGCGCTGGCGGTGGCCCAACAACTGTGGGGCGATTTCTAAGCCTGTTTGGTAAAACTAATCCCGATAATGTGGGAGCAAGCCCCCTCCCACATCCACCTCTATCCAGGCGGGGTTATCAGTCCACCGGATCACTGACCGGCTTGGCGATAATCGCCTTCAACTCAGCGGTCATCGGGAATTCCAGGTTCAGGCCCTTGGGCGGAATCGGCTGTTCAAACCAGCGCTGGTAAATCCCGTTGATCTCCCCGCTACGATACAGGTCGCCGAGTGTCTCGTTGACCACGGCCAGAAATTGCGGGTCGTCTTTGCGCACCATGCAGCTGTAGATTTCCCTCGATTGCTCCTTGCCGACCACCACCCAGTGGTGCGGGTCCCTGGCCTTGGCGCGCTCGCCGTACAGCAGCGCGTCATCCATGTAGAACGCCGCCGCACGGCCGGTCTCCAGCATCTTGAACGCTTCGCCATGATCCTTGGCGCTGATCACGAACATATTGGTTTTGTGCTCGGCGTCATAGCTCTTGAGAAAGCGCTCGTTGGTGGTGCCCGCAGTGGTCACCACGTTCTTGCCCTTGAGGTCGTCGAACCCCTGGATGCCACTGTCCTTGGCGGTGAGCAACTGGCCCTTCACGTAGATAAAGCCATAGGAGAAGGCCACCTGCTTCTGTCGCTCGGCCGTCACCCCGGTGGACCCGCACTCCAGGTCGACGGTGCCGTTCTGCACCAGGGGAATGCGGGTCTGGGAGGTCACCAGGTTGTATTTGACCTTGAGGTCCGCCACCCCGGTTTTCTGCTGGATGCGCTCGACGATCTTGTTCGCCAACTCCACCGAATACCCCATGGGCTTGCCGCTCTGATCCCCTACGTAGGAAAACGGCACCGATGCGTCGCGGTAGCCCAGGGTGATGGACCGGCTGCTGGCGATCTTGCTCAGCGTGCCCTCCAGCGGTGCTTCGTTCGCATAAGCCTGTGCCCCGAGTAAAAGCCCCAGGGTGCAGCCGCTCAACAGGATTTTTTTCATTGTTATGCTCCGTTGGTTGTTCGGATTATTGACGTACAGCGATCACGCTGATTTCCACCTGTACACTGGGCCGCGCCAGCTCCGCTTGCAGCGTGGTGCGCGTTGGCGCCATGCCCGGGGATAGCCATGCGGACCACACTTCATTCATCGGGGCAAAACCCGCGCCGATATCTTTCAGATAAATAGTCGCATTGAGCAGATGGTCCTTATCGCTACCGGCCTGGGCCAGCAGCGCATCGATCTTTGCCAGGACCTCGCGGGTTTGTGTCGCCACGTCCTGGCCTTCGCCCGGCACCTGACCCGAAAGAAATACAAGACCCTTGAAGGTGACGGCGTCAGAGAGGCGCTCGTTGCTGTCGATTCGGCTGATGGTCATGGGACATCCTCATGTAGCGCGGGGCGCCAGGCCCTGCATATCAATGGAAGGAACCTGCTGGCCAATCAACTCGGCCAGCAGTTGGCCGCTACCGCTGGCCAGCGTAAACCCGAGCGCGCCATGGCCCAGGTTCAACCACAGGTTGCTATAAACACTGGCGCCGATCAGCGGCACGCCGGTCGGAGTGGCCGGACGCATGCCTGCCCATTCGACCGCGTGGGCATAGTCGCCGGCCAGAGGGAAAGTCTCCAACGCCTGACGCTTCATCAGCGCCAGGCGCTTGGGTTCAAGGCGGGCGTCAAAACCGACGATGTCCACCATGGCCGCCACCCGCAGTTGCTCACCGATGCGCGCGTAGACGATCTTGCGGTCGTAGTCGGTGATGCTCACACTCGGCGCCCGGTGCTGTGGGCCGATGGGCACGCTCAGGCTGTAGCCCTTGAGCGGATACAGTGGCAGCGCCAACCCCGGCAGGCCCAACTCAGCACTGCGATGGCCGGCCGCGAGTACCAGTTGTTCCACGGGCAGCACTTCATCGCCCAACTCGACGGCGCGCACCACGCCGTTGGCGTGGCGAATCGCAGTCACCCGCCGCCCCAGTAAAAACCTGCACCGGCCCGACGCCTCAAGCCGCTCGGCGAGCCGCCGGCAAAAGGCATGACAATCGGCAACTTCCTCGTTCGGCGTGTAAATGCCGCCGACAAAACCACCGTCTGCCAGTGCGGGTTCAAGCCGCGCGCAATCCACCGCCGACAGCACTTGCTGCTGGAGGATATCCGTGACTTTGCTGCGTGCCTGTTCAAACGTGGCCGCGTGGCGGAAGGTCACCAACTTGCCGTTACGCCGCCAGTCGAAACCATCCAGATGATCATCCTCGCGCCAGCGCTGCAACGTGTCCTGGCTCAGGGACGCCAGGCGCAGCAGGTGCGCGGCATTGCTCTTGTTGACCGAGCCACGGCAGGCACCAAGAAACGCGGCCATCCAGCGCCATTGCTGAAGGTCCAGGCGCGGGCGTAGCCTTAGCGGCGAGTCACCGCGCAGCAACCAGCCAATGGCTTGCAGGGGGACACCGGCGTCGGCCAACGGCGCGACGTAGCGATAAGACAACTGCCCACCGTTGGCGAAACTGGTTTCACTGCCCACACTGTCGCGAGCCTCGATCAGTGTCACTTCATGGCCCGCCCGCACCAACGCGTAAGCACTGGCCAAACCGATGACGCCACCGCCGATGATGCAAACTCGCTTGGCCATCCCCGCCACCCGTGGTTGAAGTAAGAGGTTCCAAGGGTAGAGGCAGGTGACAGGTCACCGACAATGAATAAAGATGGTCCACCTATAAACAAAGGTTATGGACTAGCCATGCGCTTGCGGCATATCGAAATTTTCCAGGCCATCCGCCAGACCGGCTCCGTCAGCGCCGCCGCGCAGTTGTTGCACGTCTCGCAACCGGCGGTGACCAAGGTGTTGCAACACGCCGAATTGCAGCTCGGCTTCCCGCTGTTCCTGCGGGTGCGCGGCAAATTGCAGCCCACCCCGGAAGCCCTGGCGCTGGAAAGTGAAGTGGAGAAAGTCACCCAGAGCCTGCAAGGGGTGCGGCGCCTGGCCAAGAGCCTGCGCCACGAGCCTGGGCAAAGCGTGCGCATCGGTGCGATTCCGGCGCTGGCATTGTCACTGTTGCCACCGGCGGTGCTGGAGTGGAAGCGTGACTACCCGGACATCGCCTGCGAGCTGTCCAGCGACCACAGCCGCGAGCTGGTCCACAAGCTGTTGATGCGCGAGATCGACCTGGCGCTGACGCTCAACTTCTCCGGCCATCCGGGGCTGGCCACCCAGGTGCTGGCCAACGGTGTGCTGGTGGCGTTGGCGTCCAAAGGCTATTGGCCCGAAACCGCGTCGGCTCAACCTTTGCCTTTATCGGATCTGGCCGGCGCACCGCTGATTGGCTTGTCCAGCGCTGACCCACTGGCGGCAAAACTCGAGAGTTACCTGGAAAGCGTCGACCCGGCGCCTCGGGTGACCCTCTCCGTACAGACCTACTCCCTGGCCCGGGCCATGGTGGAGTCCGGCGCGGGCTTGACGGTGATCGATCCCTTCACTGCATCAGGTGCCTCGACGACCACCACCTGCATCCGCACGCTCACACCGCCGCTGCCCATCACCCTGTATGCCTTGACCCGCGCCGACGAGCCGCCGCCGCATATGCTGGCCAAGCTGGTGGAGATCTTCGGACTGCGCGCCAGGGAGCTACTGGAGCGCTTATAAGACGTAATGCATGATCGCCACGAAGTGCAGCAGGCTGCCGCCGATCACGAACAGATGCCAGATCCCGTGGGAATGCCGCAGCCGGTCCTCCAAGGCAAAGAAGATGATGCCGACGGTGTACAGCACCCCACCCGCCGCCAGCCAGGTAAACCCCGCCGTGCCCAGCGCGGCGATCAGCGGCTTGACGGCCACCAGCACAATCCAGCCCATCACCGCGTAGATCACGATCGACAGGATGCGCGCCTCGGAGCGCGGCTTGATCTCCTGCAGGATGCCGATCACCGCCAGCCCCCACACGATGCCGAACAGCGTCCAACCCCACGGGCCACGCAAGGTCACCAGGCAGAACGGCGTGTAACTGCCGGCAATCAGCAGGTAGATAGAGAAATGATCGACCTTCTGCATGATCTCTTTTCGCCGCCCGCGCACGCTGTGGTACACGGTCGACGCGCTGTACAGCACCAGCAACGTAAAGCCATAAATCGCCACGCTGACAATCTTCCACGGGCTGCCATCCAGGCTCGCCACCACCAACATCCACACTGCACCAATACACGCCGCCACTGTGCCGAGCAAATGGCTCCAGGCGTTGAATCGTTCACCGTGGTACATCTGTCACCGACCTCCCTAACCGTTAACCATTGGCGAGCTAGCGTCCAACCTTGCGCATAAGAGTGCAAGCGTCTTGTGACGTTCCGAGGACGCCACGCGGTTTTGCGGGCACAATCGAACGCATTCGAACAAGAGCCACGGCCATGCTGATCGACGAAGAGTTCACCCTCAAGAAGCTGGAAATCTTCCTGGCGTTCATGCGCACCGGTAACCTGGCCCGCGCCGCCGCCGAGCTGCAAACCAGTAACGTCAGCGTGCACCGCGCCATCCACTCCCTGGAAAATGCCCTGCGTTGCCCACTGTTCAAACATGAAGGGCGCAACCTCACCCCGCTGGAAAGTGCCTACGTGCTGGAGGAGCGCGCGCAAAAACTGGTCGCCGATGTGGTCGACAGCGTGCGCCTGACCCGTGAAGCCGCGGGTTTCTCCGCCGAACGCTTCAAGCTCGGCGCGTTGTATTCGCTGACGGTCAAGACCGTGCCGCAACTGATCATGGGCCTGAAAATCCGGCGCAGCGAACTCAACATCGACCTGATCCTGGGCTCCAACTTCGACCTGCTCTACAAGCTCAAGAATATGGAAGTGGACGCGATCCTGATCTCCCTCGATGAGCACGCCAACGACCCTGACTGCGAACAGATCGCGCTGTTCTCGGACGACATCTTCCTCGCCACCCCGGCCGACTCGCCGTTCGATCGCGAGCAGCAGATCGACCTCGCCGCCGTTCGCGACGCCACCTTCATCACCCTCACGCAAGGCTTCGCCACCCACCAGGATGGCAATCGCGTATTCAAGCAAGCGGGGTTCGAACCGAAGGTCGCGATGCAGGTGAATGACATTTTCACGTTACTGAGCATGGTCAGTTCGGGAGTGGGCTATGCCCTGCTGCCGGGAAGGATTGCGGCGGTGTATGAGAACCGGGTGAAACTGATACCGCTGCAACCGCGGTATCGGTTGCAGCAGCATATTGGCGTGGTGTTCTTGAAGGCCAAGGAACGCGACCCGAATTTGCTCGCGTTGCTGGCGGAGTGTCGGATGTATGCCAACCGCCAGACCGCTATCGGGAGCAAGCCCCCTCCCACATTTTGATCTGCGCCCCAATCAAATGTGGGAGCCCCCTCCTGCATTTTGATATGTGAACCCAATCAAGTGTGGGAGGGGGCTTGCTCCCGATGACGCCAGACCAGACAACACAAACTCCAGAGTCAGCCAACCAGCCCACGCACAATGAAGTACAGCACCGAAGGCCCGAGCAAACACCCAAGCCCGGTATGAAACGTCGCCGTCAGCGCACCATAAGGCACCAACCGCCGATCCGTCGCCGCCAGCCCCGCCGTCACCCCGCTCACCGTGCCGGCCAAACCGCCAAACACCATCGCTGAGCGCGGGTTATCCAAGCCCATCCAGCGCGCCGCCACCGGGGTGCCGACCATCACCAGAATCGCCTTGATCAAGCCGGTGGCAATCGACAGCGCCATCACATCCGACGTCGCGCCAATCGCCGCGCCGGTCACCGGGCCGACAATGTACGTCACCGCACCGGCGCCGATGGTGGTCATGCTGACCGCATCGCGATAACCAAAGGCCCAGGCCATGCTGGCGCCGACAATAAACGGCAGCACCGTGCCCAGCAGCAACGCGATCACGCCGATCAACCCAGCCTTGCGCGCTTCGGTGGCTTGCACTTCAAACGCGGTGGCAACGATGGCGAAATCCCGCAGCATCGCACCGCCCATCAGGCCAATGCCGGAGAACAACGCCACATCGGCCAAGCCCTTTTGCCCGCCGGTGAGTGTGCCGCCGACCCAGGCCAGTACCAGCCCGATAACGATGGCAATCGCCGAGCCATGAATGCGCCCGAACGTCAGGCGCTTGGACAGCACCACGGAAATCCACATCACCACACCCACGAAGGCGAATGCGGTAACCAGGCCGTTATGTTCCAGACCTTTCTCGATGAGGTCCCACATATCAGCGACCTCCTGCCGACGCGATCAGCGGCTCTTCATCGGGTAGCGGTTCGCCTTTGTGGGTGCGGCTGATCAGGGCAATCGTGCAACCGCACACCAGTACCGAACCGATGGCCGCCAGTACCGCCACCGGCCCACCGTGCAGGGCCGTCACCACGTTTTGTTGCGCCGCCATCGCCACCACCACGGGGATGTACATCGCGCCCCAGAAGCCCACGCCCATCTCGCAATCCTTGGTCATGCCACCGCGTTTTTGCATCCACAGACGGGCGCAGATCAGCAGGATCATCGCAATGCCCACTCCGCCCACGTTGGATTTGACGCCCAGCAACACGCCGAGCATGTCGCCCATGATCACGCCCGCTAGCGTGCAGATCGCCAGCAATGCCACACCGTAGATAATCATTGTTGTTGTCCTCAAAGTGCTCGATCGAAATTGTTGTTTTTGTACTTCGAATGCCTTGGGTGGGGCTTTATCGGTGGCGGCGTTCCTCCTCTTGCAGCAGGGCCTGCAAGGTGTCCAGGCGCGCGCCTTCATAGGCGATCACCGTGCCTTGCTCGAACACCCGGCGTGACAGGCCGGTCAGCACGGAGCCCGGTGGCAATTCGATTTGCAGACGCACGCCGCGCTCGTAGGCGCTTTGCACGGTGCCGCGCCAGTCGACGATGCGGCACATGTTGAACGCCAGGTCATCGCGCAGTTGCTCGGGGTTGTGGATAGGTCGGGCACGCGTACTGCTCAGGTAGGTGATGCGCGGCGCCTTGAGTGCAACGAAGGCTTGTGCCAACACCTGGGCGGGTTGCTCCAGCAGCGCGCAGTGGGACGGCACGCTCACCGCCAGGCGCTTGGCAATGCCGTTGCCCTTGATGCGCTCGGCGACAAGCGCCATCGCCGCGTTGCTGCCGGCAATGACGACCTGGTTGTCGGCATTGATATTGGCCAGGTACACCGGGGTTTGCGGGCTGTGGATAGCGGCCAGCAAGGCTTCGACGGTGGCTAGCTGAGCACCGATGATCGCCGTCATGCCATACCCTTGTGGATAAGCCTGCTGCATCAGTTCGCCGCGCAGGCTGACCAGTCTGACCGCGTCGGCAAAATCCAGGGCACCGGCGATCACCGCGGCCGGATAAGCACCGATGGAGAGGCCCGCCACGTAATCCGGTGTGTATTGCAGCTGGCGGGCGTGGGCCACGCCGCTGATCAACAGGCACAATTGCACGGCACGCGTCGACTCAAGGGCTTGCGCGCAGTCGAGTCGGCGAACGTCTTCACCCAAGGCATGGCTGGCTTCATCCAGCACAACGGCAGGCAATGGCTGGAGCATGCCCGGCCGTTGCGCGCCCTGCCCCGGAAACACCAGCAGGCTGCTCATGCCACGGCCTGCCAGGGGTTGAATACGAGGTGCGCGCCGCTGACGGTTTTCAACAGCACTCGGCGTGATGGGCCAGCCCATTCGCGTAAAGCGACCGCGCCGAAGGGCGTTTGCAGTTGCAGGTCCACCGCGCATACCGCCGTGTCCAACAACGCCAGCAGGTCCCGCGCGGCATGCCGATCAAGCGGTTCAGGCGCACACAAAATCAAATCCAGATCGCTTTGGGCATGCAGCGCTTCGATGCCGCTGGCCAACTCAAAGCCGGCGCTGCCGCTGACGCCCCAGTCCAAAGACGCCAGCAACGGACGCAGCTGATCAAGCGCGCGCAATGCCGGCACCTCCCGCGACGAGCGCCGCTCACGCAGGGCTTGCGGCGTGACGCTGCGCTGCACCGAGTGCAGGGGCATGGTCGTGGCAAAACGTTGCTCGCGTAAACGCCCACGCACACCGACCGCCACAGAGCCAGGCTCGGTGATGGCGCGACGCACCACCACCGGGTGGCCGGCGCTGATCGCGTCCAGCGCCCAGGCCGGTGCATCGGCAGGCAGTTGCGCCGGGGTCATGCCCCAGAGCAAATCGTGCGCGTTCACCATTGCTCCCGCAGCAGTTGGCGTACGTGGCTGGAGGCGGCGCGATTGGAGGCGCCCAGGCGCCCGCTCAGATCGGTGCTGGCGATATCCTTGATCGCGTGCACCAGGCAGTCGCTGACCCGCGCCACGTCATCCGCCGTAGGCTGTTCGATCTGGCTGACCGACAGCGTCTCCCAGAGCAGACCGAGGCTGGCATAACTGTCGATGTCGTAGGCCATGGGCGGCACGCTGGCCGCCAGGGCTTCCAACTCTTCGACGCTGCGCAGGGTCACCCGCGCGGCAGAAGCTTTGCCCATGGCATGCACCATCACGCCCGGGTCGCGCAGGGCGATCAAGCGATTGGCCTGGTAGCCGTGGGCGAGAAACGCACCCGACATAGCCTTGCCCACCAAGAGCGCAATCACCGGGTGCCCGGCCAACCGAGCGCGGGCGTAACTGTCGGCGGCGGCGGCCAGGGCCTGATGAATGCCGAGGGCTTCTTCGCGACGCCCGTAGGCTTGGCTGGGCACATCGACGATGGCAATGATCGGACGCCGGTCGCCACGGGCGATGGCGTCATCCACCGCCTTGGCCAGGCCCCAGCCTTCGAGCAAGCCGACTTCCCCATTGCGGGCACGGGCAAAGCGGTTTTGTGGGTCGGTGACCACGGCGATAAAGCGCACGGCTTGCCCGCCCAAGGCAGCGTCGGCGACCCTCAATGAAGCCGGCAAGCCCTCAACAGGCGTCGCCCCGGCGCTCAATGCGTTGAACCACTGCAAGCCTCTCATGGGCGTTCTCCTTGATACAGCTTGCGCACCGTCGCCGGATCGATCTGCGGCGTGGCGTCCAGTTCGGCCAGGCGCGCCAAGTAGTACTCGGCCTGACGGCTGCGCTGTTTAGCGGGTAAGCCTTGTTGCAGCAGCGCGGTGACGGTCTGCTGGATCTGCACGGCATCGTCCGCGACATAGCGGTCGGCCAGGCCACTGTTAAAGCGCTGCTCCCCTCCGGTGAGGCTCCAGATGAAAGGCCGGTCACGGGAGTCATACTCATCCAGGCCCGCTTCCTGCTCGATCACTTGCGGGCCATTCAGGCCCAGGCGGGCTTCACGGGTGACAACGAGGTAGCTGCACAGCCCGGCCGCGATGGACATGCCGCCAAAGCAACCGACACTGCCGGCCACCACGCCGACCACGGGCTGGTATTGGCGCAGGTCGACAATCGCCGTGTGGATATCGGCAATCGCGGCCAGGCCCAGGTTGGCTTCCTGCAGGCGCACGCCACCGGTTTCCAGCAACAGCACGGCACGCGTGGGCACACCGTTGCGGTTGTCTTCGGCCGCCAGCTCCAAGGCGCCAGCGATTTTTGCGCCACCGACTTCACCGAGGCTGCCGCCCTGGAAATTCCCTTCGATGGCCGCGATCACTACCGGCAACCCGGCCATGCTGCCCTTGGCGATCACCACGCCATCGTCGGCCTGGGGTACCACGCCCTGGCGACTGAGCCAGGGCGACATCACGCGCTGGAACGGATCGATCAGTTCGCGCAGGGAGCCGGCGTCCAGCAATGCCTTGGCCCGCTGACGAGCGCCCAGTTCGACGAAGCTGTGTTTAGCCAGCAAGTCAGTCATGCCCGACCTCCTCGAAACCCTGCTCCAGACGCAGCCGCACCACGCCGGGCGTCGCGCCGAAATCGTGAATATCAATGCGCAACGCCGGTGGCGTCTGCTCCTGGAAAATCCGCTCAAACAGGTGACGCCAACGTTGTTCAGCGCCATTCACCGAGGTTTGCACCTGGATCGTCAGCGTGCCCGCCGTGCCTGGCTCCAGCAGCACTTCCAGGTCTCCCGAACCGACACATCCCACCAATGCACGACCTTTGGGCGGCGCCCCGGCGGGGAATTCAAAGGATAAGGTTTCCATCACAACGCTCCGTCGAGGCGGTCGATAAACAGGCAGGCGGCCAACAGGTCGGCAGCGCCGCCGGGGGAGGCATTCAGGGCCAGCAGTTGCAGGTCCAATTCGTGCAGTCGGCGGCGCCCGGCGAGGGTGGCGCTGCCGCCGGCCTCCAACACGGCTTGGGCACCCTGCTGCATGGCGCTGACCCCTTCAGGGCCGGCACGGTAGAGCACGCAGGTGTCCGCCAGCTCGGTCATGATCGCCAACAACGCGTCCAGCCGAGCGTTCTGCTCACCGACGTTTTGCAGGCGGCTTTTACGCAGTTGCGGCAAGCCGCGTTGCATCACCGAAGGGAAGCCGAGCTGGGCTTCCTCGCGAGCACCACGCGCGCCGTAGCGTTGCGCAACTTGTACGCCGTGGCTCAAGGGCTGCGGCGCATAGCGGTCATTGAGCAGGGCCAGCCTGGCGGCAGTCAGCGTGATAGCGCGGGGTTGCAACGCGGCGGCGGCGGTAAGCAGACCGAGCGCCCAGATCGCCCCACGATGAGTGTTCACGCCTTGAGTGGTGATCAGCATCGCTTGCTCACCTTCGCGACCCAGCCGCCCGAGGGCTTCGCGCAGGGGCAGGCCGATTTCACCGAATTCGATCGCCGCCTCGGCCATGGCCTTGAACATCGGCCACAACGACAACGCCGAGGCGTGCATCAGGCCCAGGTGCAGATCGCTGTGGGCGCCGTTGCCGCGACGGTCCACCAAGGCGGGTTTGGGCGACAGGTCGGCCTCATCGATCAGCGCATCGACGGCCAGGTCGGCCAGCCGATCGGCAAGGCTGAGTTCATGCAGTTTGAGGGCGCGCATTTACCAGCTCCTGAACTTGGCGGGCGGGTTGTACAAACCACCGGACCACTCCACCAGGTCGGCCACGCTCTTGGCGGCCAACAGCTCGCGGGTGGCGTCGGTACGGCGGATGCCGAGGTCTTCGGGCAAGGCGATCAAACCTTCACGACGCATGCGGGCGGTGTCCTTGGGGTTGTGGCGCATGCCGATGGCCGTTACGCCTGCAACGGCGGCGATCATCGCTTGGCGCTCTTCCAGCGAGCGCGCCTTGTACAGGTAGGCAATGCCTTCTTCGGTGAGCAGGTGGGTGACGTCATCGCCGTAGATCATGATCGGCGCCAGCGGCATGCCGCTTTTACGGGCGACTTCCACCGCATCCAGCGTGTCGACGAAGGTGGGTTTGCCACCTTCCTGGAAGGTCTCGACCATTTGCACCACGAGTTTCTTGCCGCGCTCAAGCAAGGCTTCCGGCGCGTCGTCGTGGCGCATATCCAGCCAGGCCGGTGTGCCATGCCGGCGGCCGCGCGGGTCGTGGCCCATGTTCGGCGCGCCACCGAAACCGGCGAGGCGGCCACGGGTGACGGTGGAGGAATGCCCATCGCCGTCCACTTGCAGGGTGGCGCCGATAAACAGGTCCACCGCGTATTGGCCGGCGAGTTGGCAGAACATCCGGTTGGAGCGCATCGAGCCATCACGGCCGGTGAAAAATACATCGGGCCGTGCGGCGATATAGTTTTCCATGCCCAGCTCGGTGCCGAAACAATGCACGCTCTGCACCCAGCCGCTTTCGATGGCCGGGATCAGGGTTGGGTGTGGGTTCAGGGTCCAGTTACGGCAGATCTTGCCTTTGAGACCGAGGGATTCGCCATAGGTGGGCAGAATCAATTCAATCGCGGCGGTGTTGAAACCGATGCCGTGGTTGAGCGACTGCACGTTGTGTTTTTCGTAGATGCCGCGGATCGCCATCATCGCCATCAGCACATGCACCGGCTTGATGTGGCGCGGGTCGCGGGTAAACAGCGGTTCGATGTAGAACGGCTTGTCGGCCACCACCACAAAATCCACCCAGCTCGCCGGGATATCGACGCGGGGCAAGTCAGTAACGTCGTCCACCAACTTATTGACCTGCACGATGACGATGCCATCGCTGAACGCAGCGGGCTCGATCAAAGCCGGGGTGTCTTCGGTACTCGCGCCGGTGTAGATATTGCCGGCGCGGTCCGCCATGAAGCCGGCAGACAGCACCACGTTGGGGATCAGGTCCACCACCAGTCGCGCATAGAGTTCGATATAGGTGTGGATCGCGCCGATTTCCAGCAGGCCATCTTCCAGCAACTGGCTGATGCGCAGGGATTGGGTGCCGGCGAAAGAGAAATCCAGCTTACGGGCGATGCCTTTTTCAAACAGGTCCAGGTGCTCGGAACGGCCGACACTGGGCATGATCATGTGCAAATCGTGGAGCTTGGCCGGGTCGGCCTTGGCCAGGGAGCGCGAGAGGAAATCGGCCTGCTTCTGGTTGTTGCCTTCCAGCACGACGCGGTCGCCGGGGAGGATCAGAGCTTCAAGGGCCTCGACGATTTTGTCACTGGCCAGCACGGCCCCGTCTGCGTATTGCCGGACCAACCCGAGGCGCCGCTGCTTCTCGTCGCGCCGCCGCGTCCAGCGCGAGTCGGGGGTGATTGTTGTTGTCATGGTCGCTCCACGAGGATTGCTGTCGTGGGCTGTACCTTAGGAGTGAAACTGGGGGGTATCAATCAAGCTGGTCGTTGGACTGTTACGCTTGGGTTAACGATAACCCGAATGAATACAGGCATTCACGTTCTATGGGAGGGTTGGCGGTTTTCAAGTACTCCCACATTTGATCAAGTCATTCCCACTGATAGCTCGCCAACAGATACTCCACGCTACTCAGCAATGTCCTCGCGTTGTCAATCAACTGGGCTAACAGCGAATCGTCTTCATCCATATAACCTTCGTACTCCGCCAGGTTACGACGCTCATGACATAGCGCCAGCAACCTCACCGCCACCTTACTCACGTCGCAGGTATGAATCAGGCATTGAAAGACCAGATAGCGTTTCTCAGAGCGATACCCTTGCAGGCGTAGCGCCGTGAGAGCGAGAGCATGAGCGGCGTTATAGGCCAGATCGAAACGACTGGCGAACGATAACTGTGGATTACCAGCGTCCTTCAACCGATCCCTGGCTGAACGCATCAACCCATCGCACTCCTTGCGATCCGGCGGTTCAGCCTTTAAGCCACCACTACGTTGCAGGTTCTCCAGGTGTGCCTTGTTGTCCATCCGTGGGTTCCAGGGGGTTGTCCCCAATCAGGTTGATCTTGTCCTGCTGCATGACCCGCCGTACAAAACTGTTCCCCGCATGCCATTTGCCTATCCAGTCTTCAGGGGTGTAAAGCGTCGGGTTGATGGTGCGGCCCAGCTGTTCTTCCAGCGGCATCAACTGCTCCATGACTTCACTGTAGTTGAGGCTTTCGCCAACCAACATGACATCTATGTCACTGGATGAGTGCGCCTCGCCCTTGGCGATGGAACCGTAGATAAAGGCCCAGGTTATCTGTTCGGCAAACGGTGTCAGTGCATTACGCAATGGCTCGTCCAGGCTCAAGGTCTTGCGCACGATGGCCAACAACTCCGAGTAAATCGGACATTGGGGGTTGGCTTGGTAGTGGGTCTGATTGCCCTGGCGTGTCATGTTCAAGATACCTGCCAACTGCAAACGCTCCAGCTCACGGGTGAGACTGCCCTTGCCCACTTGGGCCCAGCGTGCGATTTCATTGGTAAAGAAACTTTGATCGGGCTTGCCGTAAAGCAGGCCAAGCACTTTTTGCTGAGTGACGGTAAAGAGCACAGTGCTGAGCGGCAAGGTATGCATGACGGCGGCCAAAGAGTCCCAAAAAGGGAACGATAGGTCCCATTTTGGGAACGATCAAGTTTTAAAGCACAAGGGATCTCCCGCGCACAGCCGCAATCACAAGTACAGCAGACATAAAAAACGCCCACTGAATGGCTATAGACGCTGGTGCGCCCACGTGCTCAAGGCAAAAACACTTCCTGTAGTGAGCGGGCTTGTCCCGCGCTGGGTGGCGAAGCCGCCCCAACAGGGACGCTGGGGTGTTTCAGATAGACCGAGGCGCCTGGGTTTGGGGCGGCTGCGCCACCCAGCGCGGGGCAAGCCCGCTCACTACATTGAATGTTGCAGGCCCAACGCGCAGCATCGGTCAATCACAACGCCATCACCACCTTGACTCCTCCAAGGCTTTCAAGAACGTAGCTGCTGTACTCATACACTCGCCCCCGAACATCCAAGCGAAGCACGCCCTCATGCCCACTGACTTGCACAGTGGGCTCCTGGGTTTTCAGAAAGGGATGTGCCGAGACCAATGTCTTGAGTAGTTCCTGATCATTTCCCAGATCCTTATGCACGTAGTACCTGTAGGAAAAACCCACCGTCGCGCCCCCCTGACCATCCCGAGCGCCGTAGATAGAGGTGCCGTTACCCAGGGAATACTTGAGTACTACCTCATCCAACTGCGGCGTACCGGAGCTCATCAACCAACTGATCGCCAAGTACCCGAGACACATCACCAGCAGCCCGTTGAGCAGGCCTTGAACCGGCCATTTAATATCCTTGGCTTTTCGCATATTCGATACCCTCCTTGATCCAGTGCTGGTCAATCTGATCATCGCCGTACGGCGCGTCTCCCCACCAGTCTCCAAACTCCGCCCGGGACGTCCCCGCCGCCTTTTGCGCAGCACCGGCCGCTCGCAACAGCACGCCTTCCGGAATGCCCAGCACCGTGCCGGTAACCCCGTAGTTGAAGTTGCCGAACGCCTTTGGCTGTCGATGCAAAGTGCCTATGACCTATGGCATGCCTAGGTCTGGAAGCGAACATATTTGTGTGTGGGAGGGGGCTTGCTCCCGATGGCTTGCTACCTGTCGATACATCCTTGGCTGACCCACCGCTATCGGGAGCAAGCCCCCTCCCACACTCGCTCAGCGGTGTTTGTCAGTAAGCAGTCCCGCAGAGGGACCGCTTCACATTTCCGGCGACGGGCTGACTTGCTCCAGCGCACGATCCACCAACAACTGCCCCAACTCCACCATTTGCTGGATCCCGAGCATAACGGCGCGCTGGGACGTGTCCAGGTCAAAAGCCAGATTGCAGGTGAGAGCGTTGAGGGAGGACAGGGTTTCGCTGGCGTTGACCAGCAGGGTTTCGGTGTTTTGATGAGGGTTTACGGTGAAGATTGGTGGGTGAGGCGTAGGTTTGATCATGATTCGCAGCTCCGATATGGGATGGAAACTGCCCTCTTCCGCTTGCACGCGAATTAAGGTGGCAGCCGTGCGCAGGTGTGCAAGACCGGGCATATCGGACCCCGGCAGATCCCGAAGAATCTCCCACGCACAGCCGCCATAACAAGTACAGCAGACATAAAAACGCCCACTGAATGGCTATGGGCGCTGGTGCGCCGACATGTAACCGGACTTGCACGTCCGTGTCACCGTTTTTTGCGATGACGGGACGAAGACTAGGCGCGACGACTGCACGCGACAAGTTCATGCACGTCCCAAAATCTTGCAGGAAAAATCCTGAGCAACCGCCTACCTTCGTTACTCCTACAGGCAGCAAAGAATGCTCCGACAGTTTTTTCAGGTTGTTGCTCGGTCAACCGACCCGGGACGTGGCCTGCCCCAACACGTTGATTCGTACAAGGCCTGAAAACAGAGCAATTCAGGCCAGGCCGGACTCGACCAGCAGCGCTTCCAGCCCCATCAAGTCCGGCACCTTCGCCACTTGCTCCCCCACCTGCACCGCCGCCAACTCCAGGGGGCACAGGGGGACGTCCACATAGCTCAACTGGCTGTCGAGCTTGTACGAGCGGGGAATCCCCTGGATCACCATCGCAATGAACTTCAATGTCGGCCGCCCACCCAGCGTATTCAGCACCACGATCCGCGAGCGCTCGCTCGTGACAATGGCTTCACCGCACACCGCTTCAAAACTGATCAATGGCAACTGCCGATCGCGCCAGGTGACTTGCCGCAAATACCAAGGGGGAGCATCGCTGGCCGGTTCGCCGCGTTGGAAGTCGATGAGTTCGGCCACGGCGACGTTGGGCAACACCAAGTGGCGGTCAGCCAGAGGTAGCAGCAGGCCGGTGACTAGGCTGGCACGGTGGTCAAGCATGGGACTTGCTCCAATAGGCGATGCTTTCCAGCAGCACCGACTCTTGATACGGCTTGCCGAGGTAGTCGTTGACACCAATGGCCATGGCGCGATCGCGGTGTTTCTGGCCGGTACGCGAGGTGATCATGATGATCGGCAGGCGCATCAGGCGCGGGTCGTTGCGCACCTGCATCGCCACTTCAAAGCCGTCCATGCGCGGCATTTCAATGTCGAGCAGCATCAGGTCCGGCGTGTGTTCTTCAAGCACGGCAATGGCATCGATGCCGTCCTTGGCGGTGAGGACGTTCATGCCGTTGCGCTCCAGCAGGCGGCTGGTGACTTTGCGCACAGTGACCGAGTCGTCCACCACCAGCACCAGCAGCGGGCGCTTTTTCAGCGGGTCGTTGAGCACCAGCGGCGCATCGACCACCTGGGCCGGCAAGGCCGGTTGCCGGGCGCGGATATGGGCGAGCAAGTCGATGATCAGCACCACGCGTCCGTCACCCAGGATCGTCGCGCCGGACAAACCCTGCACGCCCGCAAACTGTGGCCCCAGGGCTTTCACCACGATCTCTCGCGTACCGGCCATGGCGTCCACGTGTACCGCCACGTGACGTTCATTGCATTGCACCAGCAGCACCGGCACCGGCTGGTACTGGCCGAGCAATTTCGGGCGGGCGCCGGTATGCAACAGATCGCCAAGGTAAAACAATTCGTAGCGCTGGCCGGCGTATTCATAACTCGGTGGGTCTTGCTGATAGTGCCCCGCCAGTTCATGGGGCAGCACGCGCACCAACCCCTCAATAGTGTTGAGCGGGATCGCGTATTGATCGTCGGCGCATTGCACCATCAGCGCACGGTTGACCGAGACGGTAAACGGCAGGCGAATACGGAAGTGCACGCCCATGCCCGGTGTCGAGTCGATCACCATCGAGCCGCCCAGTTGGCGCACTTCTTCATGCACCACGTCCATGCCGACGCCACGCCCGGAAATCTGCGTGATTTTTTCCGCAGTGGAAAAGCCTGGCTGCAAAATGAACTGCAATACATCGCGGTCGCTCATCTCCTGCTGAGGAGCCAGCAGGCCGCGCTTGATCGCCTTGCGCCGCACCGCGTCCAAGGGTACGCCGGCGCCGTCGTCGCGCATGTCGAAGACAATATCACCGCCTTCATGGGTCAGGTCCAAGGTGATGCGGCCCTTCTCCGGCTTGCCGGCCAACAGCCGTACCTCGCGCGACTCCAGGCCATGGTCGACGGCGTTGCGCAACATGTGTTCCAGCGGCGCCACCATGCGTTCCAGCACGTTGCGGTCCATTTCGCCCTCGGCATTGCCGACCACGAACTCCACGTCCTTGCCCAACTCCTCCGCCACCTGCCGCACGATACGCTTGAGGCGCGGCAGCATCCGTTCAAACGGCACCATGCGCGTGCGCATCAAGCCTTCCTGCAACTCGGTGTTGATGCGGGCTTGTTGCTGCAACAGGTTGTGGGCGTCCTGATTGCGGCGGTCGAGGGTTTCCTTGAGGTCCAACAGGTCGAACGCCGACTCCGACAGCGCTCGCGACAATTGTTGCAGCTGCGAATGGCGGTCCATTTCCAGCGGGTCGAACTCCTCATAGCCCAGGCGCTCGGCCTCGGCCTGCTGATGACTGAGGATGCGGCCCTGGGTTTCAGTCTCGAGGCGACGCAACTGGTCGCGCATGCGCTCGATCGTGGTCTCCACCTCATTGAGGGCAACACGTGCGTCGTTGACTTGCTGCTCGATGCGCCCATGCAGGATCGAAGTTTCGCCGGCCAGGTTAACCAGGTCGTCCAGCAGGTCGGCGGAGATTTTCACCATGTCCGCCGCAGGGTCGACCGCAGCCTCGGTCTTGCCGCCGGGCAAGGCGACCGGTACCGGCGGCTCGTCGCCGGCCTGCACCAGGCTTTTGATGCGCCCGATGAGCTTGTCCACCGAGCCAACCGGCAACCCCTGTGCTACGGCGTCGATCATCTGCGCCAGGCGGTCATGACAGCCTTGCAGTAACGCGAACAGTTCGGCGGAAGGCGCCAGCTGGCCGGCGGATAACCCTTCGCAGAGAAATTCCAGTTCATGCGCCAAGTCGCCAATCGGCGCGATTTCGACCATGCGTGCACCGCCCTTGAGGGTGTGCAGGTCACGCAGCAGGGTTTCCACCTCCTGACGATTACTCGGCTCAGCCTGCCAACGCGCCAGCGCACTGCCGGAGCTGTCGAGAATATCGGCGGCTTCTTCGAGGAAGATATCCAGCAGCTCAGGGTCGGCGCCCTGGGTGGGCGCTGCCGTGGCGGCAGCGGGCGCAGTGCTGCCCTGGCGCAATGCGCGCACCCTGGCGACCAGCTCGCCGCTGTCGCTCAAGGGCTGGTGGTGTTGCAGTTCTTCGAGTTGCAAGGCCAGCCGCTCGTGGCAGGCCATCAGCACCTGGGACAGCTCGGTGGAATAACTGTAGCGGCGGTCCACCAGGCCCTCATAAAGGCCCTCCAGCTCATGGGCCAGGTCGCCGATCGGCCCTATTTCGGCCATGCGCGCACCGCCCTTGAGGGTGTGCAGATCGCGTTGCAATGACGACAACGGCGCGGCACTGTCGGGCTCCAGCAACCAACGCTTGAGCGATTGCCCGGCGCTGTCGAGGATATCGACCGCTTCTTCCAGGAAGATCTCGACCAGTTCATCGTCCATGGCCGTGTCGTGGTCGAGCCTTGCAGTCGCGGCGCCCAGTTCGGTAATGCTCGGAGCGCGGCTGCCGTCACGTTTGATCAGGCCGGTGGCGGAGGGGTCGAGGGCTTCATCCAGCAGCTCGCGCAAGGCTTCGACCCGCGCCGGTGCCGGGCTGATTTCCTGGCCGGCGGCCAGTTGGTCGAGCATGTTGATCAGCGCTTCATGGGCCTGTTCGGCCTCCTGGAAAAACCGTTCGCTGACCGCCAGGCTGCTCTCTTCCACGGCGCCATACAGGTCGAGCAAGGCTTCGCAGAGTGCGTCGATGCTGTGCAGGTCGGCGTCGTGTGCGCCCTCGCCCAGGGTGGTCAATTCGTCCAGCAGCGCCGTCAGTTCCTGGCGCTCGCCAGGGTGCTGCTGCCAGCGCCGTAACAGGCTTTCTGCGTCGAGCAGGATATCCATGCCCTGGGCCAGGAAGTTGGTGATCAATTGCGGGTCGCGCTTGGTACGCAGGCCAGTATTGGGTGCGTCGAGCAACGCTTGCAGTTGTTGATCGAGCAGGCCTTGGGTACGGCTGATCAGGTCTTGCGCGCCTTTTATCGGCGCCAGGGGGTCGCTGTCCAAATCACGCAGCCCACGCTGGAACAAGCCTTCGGCCTCCAGCAGCAACTCCACTTCGTCCAGGTCCAGCGGCAGGCGGTGAGCTTTGTATTCGCGGGTCAGGTGGTCAAGGGGGCGCGCCAGTTCGGCGATGGGTAGAACACCGGCCATATAGGCACTGCCTTTGAGCGTATGCAGGGCGCGTTGCAGCTCATCGCTGACTTGCAGCGGCACGTGTTCGGCGGCCTGTTGCAGGAACTGGTTGAGGCTCTCGAGATGGCTCTGGGCTTCGTTGCGGAAGATCTCCAGCAACAGCGGGTCATGCGGTTCGGCGCCGCTGGCCAAGGCATGGGCACGGGCCGCCAGGGCATCGACTTCATCGCGCTGGCGCTGCTCGTCGTTGGCGAAGTCGGCGACCAGTGTCGGCAACAGGGCCACCGCTTCATCCAGCACCTGTTGCACTTCAAGGCCAAGGGTCACGCTGCGCTCCAGGACCCGATTGAGCAGGTTTTCCACCGCCCAGGCCAGCTCGGCCAGGACCAGCGCGCGCACCATGCGACCGCTGCCCTTGAGGGTGTGGAACGCCCGGCGCATTTCGCCCTGGGCGGTTTTGTCGGCGCTGTCCGGCAGGTAGCGGTGCAACACCTCGAGCACTTCGTCGACTTCTTCGAGGAAGACCTCGCGCAGCTCATCGTCAATCGGTTCTTCGTCGGCCGGTGGCGGCAGCAAGCTGCCGGGGCGGTGCAGGGCCGGCGGGTTCAAGCGCGAGGCCGGGCTGGCCAAGGCATCGAACTGGGACTGGCTGGGGATGATCTCGGCCGACAGCGCCCCGTCGGGCGCGACCAGCGCCTGGCGCCAGGGCTTTTCGGCAGGCAGGTAGCCCAGCGCGGCCAAACCCTGGGTCGCCAGCTCAAGCACCCGCTCACCCGAAGCGTCAGGGTCCTGGAGCATGCGCTCCAGGTAGTATTCCAGGCTGCTGACCACCTCGGCAAAGTGCCCCAATTGCACCTCGGCAGGTGGGCTGTCGCTGAGCATCAACTGTTCGTCGACGTAATCCGAGCAACCCCGCATCAGGCTGGCCGCCCGTGGCAGGGGAATCATCGCCAGCGCACCGCGCACCTGGCTCAGCAGCTGCGGCAGCGACTCCAGGCGCTGGCGGTCCCAGTCCGCTTCGATGCAGTCGATGACCAGCTCCTGCGCTTGCCGCAGGCATTGGCAGGATTCGCGGATCACCAGTTGGTGAATCTGGGTCAGGTCGGTCGTGGGCAGACGGCTTTCTTCACGGCTTTGCGGTTCCACGGTGCCGACCATGCCCGCCAGGGTGGCCTCGACGTACAGCAAGGCACCGGCGACGTCCATCAGCACCGCATCGTTGGGTTCGCGCTGCCCCTGGACAAGGCTGAGGACCACGGCCAGTTGATCGATGATCACCTTTCGCGGCTGGCCAAACCCCAGTACCGCCAGGGTATCGGCTATCTGGCGCAGCGGCGCCAGCAACGCATCAAGGTCGCTGGTGTGTTGCCGGTCGCTGCGCACGAACAGATCCAGGCGCTCCTTGACCCGCACCAGCTCTTCACACAAAGCGCCGAGTACCGAACCCATGCCGTCGCGATCCGGCCCGGCCAGGCGCGCACGCTCGGCATCGACCACGGCACTGTCGGGCAAGGCTTCGTCCAGGCCGTAGCGCTCCTTGAGGCTTTGCATGCGCGGCGTCGGCCGAGTGACCTTGGCCACGTAGAACAGCAGGCTCCTGAGCAGTTCATCCGGTGCCGGCTGGTTGATCCCGCCGATCCCCTGGGCCAGCAGGCGCTTGAGTTGTTTGTCGCTGGCCTTGAGCAGGCTGCGCAAAGCCGGGCTGTTGGCGATCACCCCGGTGAGCATGCCTTCGACCAGCGCCGAGGTGACCTGCCACAACGGCAACAACGGCGCGCCTTGGCACAACGCTTCGAGGCGCGCAAAGACCCGCGCCATGTCCACCAGGTTACTGGGGCCGTGATCTTCACGCAGCAGGCCGGCCAAGGCTTGTTGCAGCAGTTGGTGCCACTGGCGCAGTTGCTCATGCAGTTCAGGCGGCGCACGTTGCGCCAGGACCTCATCGCTCAACGGCGCAATCGTCAGCAGTTGCGGACTGAACAGGCTGGTTTCCGACAGCAGGCTTTCACCGCGCGCGCTGCGCAGGTCGTTGAGCAGCGGCAGTACCACCAGCGGCAGGTCACGCCGGGCACTGTGGACGCGGTCCAGATACAGCGGCAATTGGCCGAGGGCCTGTTGCAGCAGGCGGATGCTTTCATCGCGCTGGCCGACACGCCCGGCCTGGAACGCCAGGGCCAGCTCTTCGAGTTCTTCGGCGAGCAAGGCGGCACCGTAGAATTCGACCATTTGCAGCGCACCCTGCACTTGGTGGATGCCGGCCAGGCACTCGTCGATGGCTTCGCTGTCGCCGGTTTCGACAAATGTG
This sequence comes from Pseudomonas sp. R19M, assembly GCF_050312585.1. Lineage (NCBI taxonomy): Bacteria > Pseudomonadati > Pseudomonadota > Gammaproteobacteria > Pseudomonadales > Pseudomonadaceae > Pseudomonas > Pseudomonas sp. R19M. The sequence continues at coordinate 9,838 of NZ_JBNPJV010000054.1, read as the reverse complement.
TCCAGCGCCGAACGAGCCTGTTTCAGGGTTTCGGCAATGTCGCCCTTGACCCATTCGAGGGCCACGTAGTCGTGCCGATCAACCATAACTGCTCCGCTTAGAATTCATGAGTGGCTGGTGTTCTTGAAACCTGTGGCCTGCGGCGGCCAACTGTGGGAGGGGGCTTGCTCCCGATGACGGTGGTTCAGCCAATGGCTCAGGTGACTGATGCACCGCCATCGGGAGCAAGCCCCCTCCCACAGTTGCATCGCGTTTCAATCATCGGTTTGCTTGGCCGCCGGCAAGGTGAACCCGGATACCGACCTGCGCAACTGGCTGGCCATTTTTGCCAGGTTGCCAATGCTTTCCGCGGTGGCGGTGGAACCCGACGACGTCTGGGTGGTGATCTGCTGGATCACGTTCATGGTCAGGGAAATCTGCCCCGCCGACGACGTCTGCTGTTGCGCCGCGTTGGAGATGCTCTGGATCAGCGCCGCCAGGGTTTTCGATACGCCCTCGATCTCTTCCAGCGCGACGCCGGCGTCCTGGGCCAGTCGCGCGCCACGTACCACTTCGGTGGTGGTCTGTTCCATGGAGATCACGGCTTCGTTGGTGTCGGCCTGGATCGCGCGCACCAGGGTCTCGATTTGCCGCGTCGCGGCCGACGAACGCTCGGCCAGCCGTTGCACTTCATCGGCCACCACCGCAAACCCGCGCCCGGCATCCCCGGCCATGCTCGCCTGGATCGCGGCGTTGAGGGCGAGGATGTTGGTCTGGTCGGCGATGTCGTCGATCAGGCTGACAATATCGCCAATTTCCTGGGACGACTCACCCAGACGCTTGATGCGCTTGGCGGTGTCCTGGATCTGTTCGCGGATGTTGTCCATGCCGTGGATGGTGTTGTGCACCACCTCGTTGCCCTTGTTGGCAATCTCCACCGAGCGCTCGGCCACCGCCGAGGATTCGGCGGCATTGGCCGACACCTGATCGATGGACTGGGCCATTTGCTTGATTGCGGTGGAGGCCTCGGCGATCTGCTGGGCCTGGTGTTCCGAAGCCTGGGCCAGGTGCATGGCGGTGGCCTGGGTGTCCTGCACCGCACCGGCCACTTGCCCGGCCGTGAGGTTGATGGTGGCGACCAGGTCGCGCAATTGGTCCACGGAATAGTTGATGGAGTCGGCAATGGTGCCGGTGAAATCTTCAGTCACCGAGGCCGTGACGGTCAGGTCGCCGTCGGCCAAATCTTCGATCTCATCGAGCAGACGCATGATCGCGTTCTGGTTGCGCTCGTTCTTTTCAGCGGTTTCATGCAGTTGCCGGTTGGTTTCGCGCACCATCACCAAGCCGATCAGGATGATCGAGGTCAGCGCCAGCAGGCCCAGCACGTAGCCGCCAATGGTGTCGAGGCTGCGCCCGCCGGCGAGATTTTCAAAGCCGGTGGCCAGGTGCGAGGCTTCATCGAGCAGGGTTTGCGAAAGGTTGAAGATATTGCTCGCCGAGGCCCGTACCTGGAACAGTTGCGGCGAGGTTTCAAGGATCTCATCCACGGAACCGGAGACGAACTCGAACAGCTCGGCAATTTCCGCCAACCGCGCCCGGGCGTCGTGGTCCTCGACCTGGCTGATGCGCAACCCTGGGTTGCCCTGGAGCATGCCATTGAGCACTTCGCCGAAACGGTTGGCATCGCGGCCAAAGGCATCGGCGGCCTGTACCGAGGTGTCGTCGCCGGCCAGCACGGTATTCACCGCGCCGAGGATACGTTCGGCCAACAGCGATTGGCGCTGGGCCAATACCACCTGGCTGGCCGGGGCACCGCGTTGTAGCAGGATGTCGACGACTTTTTCCGACTCCATCTGCAACTGCGGCACCGTCTCGGCCAGTGTCGCAGCCACTTGGTGCAGGGACAGCACGGTCTGTTCGCTGGCAAGGATCGCGTCGGTGTTTTTCAGCAGCGCTTCCCAGTCGGTCTGCACCGCACGCATTTCGGCACGCACGGCGTGGGGTGCCGCCGGCAGGCCGGTTTGCGGGTCGCCTTTTTTCAGGTAACCCCAACGCTGGGCAAAGTCATTGCGTGCATCGCCCAGCAACTTGAACGCCGCGGCCTTGCCGGCGGCGGCTTCGGTGGCGTTCTTGGCAATACGCTGCGACAGCACGCGCAATTCACCGGCGTGGCCGATGTACTGCTTGTCGTAGGTGGACTGGGTGTTGAGGTACGCAAAGTTGGCAAACAGCAGCATGATGAACACGATCAACGCGATAAACAGCACGATGATCTGCGAACGGCTGCGCGACCCAGCCTCGGGTTTGGACGTGGTAGCGGTGGTCATGCGGCAACATCCATGAAACCTGGGGCCTGGGCCAGAGCGAAGGGGCTGAAGACCTGCCACGGCGGGTCGCCGTTGAACTGGCCTTGAATATACGGCGCGCCGGGGGTGGCGCTCGCCATCAATGCGTCTTGCGCGAAATGCTGCATGCCCACCACCTCATCCACCAGCAGACCGACGAACAGGTCGTTGAACTCCACCACCAGCACCCGCCGCTGCTTGGGCGCCGGTGACCGCTCAAGGCCGAGGAACCCACCCAGATCCATCACCGGCAGCAGGCGCCCGCGCAGGTTGGCCACGCCCTTGACCCAGGGTTTGACCCCGGGCATCAAGGTGCAACGCGGTTCATGCAGCACCTCGGCGACTTCGCCCATGGGCGCCACATAACCGTTCGGCCCCACGCGAAAGGCGATCCCGCTCCAGCGCTGCTGGCGGGTTTCCTGGGACGGCAGGTCGGCGGCCAGCAGGCGGCAGCGGCGGTCGATGTCCAGCAGCAACTCGAAGGCGGTTTGCGACTCGGTCATGATGGTGAACCGTCAGCCGGCCAACACCTTGTTCAGGGTGGCGATCAGGGTGTCTTCATCCACCGGCTTGGTCAGGTAATCCTTGGCGCCCTGGCGTGCGCCCCAGATCTTGTCGGTTTCCTGGTCTTTGGTGGTGATGATGATGATCGGGATGCCGTTGGTTTCCGGCTCCTTGGACAACTGACGGGTGGCCTGGAAGCCATTGAGACCCGGCATCACGATGTCCATCAGCACGGCGTCGGGTTTTTCCTGGCGGGCCAGGGCCACGCCGTCCGCGCCGTTTTCGGCTTTCAGTACCTGGTGGCCATGCTTTTCCAGCATGCCGGTCAGTTTGTACATTTCGGTCGGCGAATCGTCGACGATCAGAACACGTGCCATGGTTTTCCCCATTACTTTGATGGATGCCGGCCCTTGTGAGGCGGTATCAGTGTGCTTGTTCTACTGCGGCGAAGGCAGGCACGTAGGCCTTGATCGCGCTCAGCAGCTCTTCCTTGCTGAAAGGCTTGGTCAAAAACTGATCGACACCCACGATACGCCCCTTGGCCTTGTCGAACAGGCCATCCTTGGAGGACAGCATGATCACCGGGATCGACTTGAACGCCGGGTTGTTCTTCACCAGTGCGCAGGTCTGATAGCCATCCAGGCGCGGCATCATAATGTCGACGAAGATAATGTGCGGGTGATGATCCACGATCCGCGCCAAGGCATCAAAACCATCGATGGCCGTGATGACCTCGCACCCCATGTTCTTCAACAGGGTCTCGGCGGTGCGGCGGATCGTTTTCGAATCGTCGATCACCATCACTCTCAAGGCGTGGGAATGCTGTTCCATATCTGCTCTACCATCGCCACAGCGAATCGGTTTTCGGTGTGTACTGCCTGATGTTGCACAGGATGAACGCCAGAAGCCTTGGAATTGGAGGGCTGCTGCGCCGTGGCAGTCTTTTTAGCACAGTCTCAGGGCGCAATCTATCGAGCGGCCCGCCCAGTGGTTTTTCCTTGACCCACAACAGCCGCAGCGCCACTCTGACGCCACTTTTATGCGCCCTTATTTGCTAGAGGAAATCCCCCATGAGCGTTCGCGTCGGCATTGTCATGGACCCTATCGCCAGCATTTCCTATAAAAAGGACAGCTCGCTGGCCATGCTCCTGGCCGCCCAGGCCCGCGGTTGGACGTTGTTCTATATGGAGCAGCGCGACCTGTACCAGGGCGACGGCGAGGCCCGCGCACGCATGCGCCCGCTGCAGGTGTTTGCCAACCCTGAGAAGTGGTTCGAACTTGCGGACGAAATCGACAGCCCGCTGAGCGATCTGGACGTGATCCTGATGCGCAAGGACCCGCCGTTCGACATGGAATTCGTCTACTCCACCTACCTGCTGGAACAGGCCGAGCGCGCCGGGGTACTGATCGTCAACAAGCCGCAGAGCCTGCGTGACTGCAATGAAAAGCTGTTCGCCACGCTGTTCCCACAGTGCACGCCGCCGACCGTGGTCAGCCGTCGCGCCGATGTATTGCGTGAATTTGCCGCCAAGCACGGTGACGTGATCCTCAAGCCGCTGGACGGCATGGGCGGTACGTCGATCTTCCGCCACCGCGCCGGTGACCCGAACCTGTCGGTGATCCTGGAGACCCTGACCGCCCTGGGCGCCCAGCAGATCATGGGCCAGGCCTATCTGCCGGCGATCAAGGACGGCGACAAACGCATCCTGATGATCGACGGCGAACCGGTGGACTATTGCCTGGCACGCATCCCGGCGGCGGGCGAGACGCGCGGCAACCTGGCGGCCGGTGGTCGCGGTGAAGCGCGCCCTCTGTCGGACAAGGATCGCTGGATTGCAGCCCAGGTCGGCCCCACCCTGCGTGAAAAGGGCCTGCTGTTCGTCGGGTTGGACGTCATCGGCGAAAACCTCACCGAAATCAACGTCACCAGCCCGACCTGCATTCGCGAGATCGACAATGCTTTCGGCACGAATATCGGCGAAATGCTGATGGCGGCGATTGAGCGCAAGCTACAAGCCAAGTGACATAGAACAGCCGGACACAAACCAACATTGCGTTATCATGCGCCACCTGTGAAACGCGCGATGTTGGTTTTCTTGCCATGACCCTCCCGTCCAATCTGCCCCCCGAACTCTCCCACAGCGGCGTGCGCCCGGCTGATCGGCTCGGATTTACCCTGTTCCTCGCGGCACTGGTCCACCTCGCATTGCTCCTCGGCCTGGGTTTCACTTTCGCCGAACCCAAGCAGATCACCAAGACCCTGGAGATCACCCTCGCCACGTTCAAGAGCGAGAAAAAGCCCGAGAAAGCAGACTTTCTGGCACAGGAAAACCAGCAAGGCAGCGGCACCCTGGACAAGAAAGCGGTGCCCAAGACCACCGAAGTGGCGCCATTCCAGGACAACAAGGTCAATAAAGTCACCCCACCGCCGACGCCCAAGCCCGAGGTCAAGCAAGCCACGCCCAAACCTGCCGTGACCACCGTCGCACCCAAACCGCAAAAAGCCCCGGCCCAGCGCGAGAAGACCAAGACCGAGCCGCAACCCGAGCCGGTGAAACCGGCGCCGACTTTCGACAGCTCGCAGCTCTCCGACCAGATTTCCAGCCTGGAGGCGGAGCTGGCCAACGAACAACAACTTTATGCCAAGCGCCCACGCATCTATCGCTTGAACGCTGCCTCGACCATGCGCGACAAGGGTGCCTGGTATAAGGACGAGTGGCGCAAGAAGGTCGAACGCATCGGCAACCTCAATTACCCGGATGAGGCACGGCGCCAGCAGATCTACGGCAATCTGCGCTTGCTGGTGTCGATCAACCGCGACGGCACGCTCTATGAGGTGCAAGTGCTGGAGTCGTCCGGCCAGCCCCTGCTCGACCAGGCCGCCCAGCGCATCGTGCGCCTGGCAGCGCCCTTTGCGCCGTTCAGCGGTGACTTGAACGACGTGGACCGCCTGGAAATCATCCGCACCTGGAAGTTCGCCCGGGGTGATCGGTTGTCCAGCAATTGATGACAATTGCCATTTGCCGCACATCCCCAGCTTGTCAGTTAGCCCCTCCAACGCCACACTAGTGGACATGAAAAACGTCAACCCGACCTACCTCAAGCACCAATTCCTGATCGCCATGCCCCATATGGCCGACCCGAACTTTGCGCAGACCCTGACCTATATCGTCGAGCACACCGCCAAGGGTGCCATGGGGTTGGTGGTGAACCGCCCGCAAGAGCTGAACCTGGCCGACATCCTCGAGCAACTGCGACCGGAGGTTGACCCACCGGCCCGCTGCCAGGGCGTACCGATCTATATCGGCGGGCCGGTACAAACCGATCGCGGTTTTGTGCTGCACCCCACTGGGCCGAAGTTCCAGGCCACGGTCGACCTGGAAGGTGTGTCGTTGTCCACGTCCCAGGATGTGCTGTTCGCCATTGCCGACGGCGTTGGCCCTGAGCAAAGCGTGATCACCCTCGGTTACGCCGGCTGGGAGGCCGGGCAACTGGAGGCGGAACTGGCCAGTAACGCCTGGCTGACCTGCCCCTTCGATGCCGACATTCTGTTCAACACCGCCAGTGAACTGCGCCTGGAAGCGGCCGCCGCCAAGCTGCGCGTCAACCTCAACCTGCTGACCAGCCAGGCGGGGCACGCCTGATGGCTTTGCGTCTGATCCTCGGTTTTGACTACGGCACCAAACAGATCGGCGTAGCGGTCGGCCAGGTGATTACCGGCCAGGCCCGCGAGCTGTGTACCTTGAAAGCCCAGAACGGCGTGCCGGACTGGAACCAGGTCGAAGCCCTGATCAAGGAGTGGAAACCCGACGCCGTCGTGGTCGGCCTGCCCTTGAACATGGACGGTACCCCCAGCGACATGTGCCTGCGCGCCGAAAAGTTCGCCCGCCGCCTCAATGGGCGCTACAACCTGCCCTTCTATACCCACGATGAACGCCTCACCACCTTTGAAGCCAAGGGCGAGCGCCGCGACCGTGGCGGCCAGAAAGGCAGCTACCGCGACAACCCCGTGGACGCTATTGCCGCCGCCCTGCTGCTGCAGGGTTGGCTGGACGAAAACACCGCTTTATTTGAATCCTGACTGACGCGGCTTGCCGCGTCTTTTTACGTTTGAGCCCGGATCTTGCCAGCGCGAGACCTAGAAGGAGCACCCATGAGCCTGCCCAATCCCGCCGACCTGATCAGCCAGATGGCGACGCGCCTTACGGCCCATCTGCAACACCGTGGCATCAGCGAACCACGCTTCATCGGCATCCGCACCGGCGGTGTCTGGGTGGCCCAAGCCTTGCTGGAAGCGCTGGGCAGCGAGTCGCCGCTCGGCACTCTGGACGTGTCCTTCTACCGCGACGACTTCAGCCAGAACGGCCTGCACCCGCAAGTACGCCCTTCGGCCCTGCCGTTCGAGATTGAAGGCCAGCACCTGGTGTTGATCGACGACGTACTGATGAGCGGACGCACCATCCGCGCCGCCATGAACGAATTGTTCGACTACGGTCGCCCAGCCAGCGTGACGCTGGTGTGCCTGCTGGACCTGGATGCTGGCGAATTGCCGATCAGCCCGGATGTGGTCGGCGCCACACTGTCGCTGCAGGCCCACCAGCGGGTAAAATTGTCCGGTCCCACGCCGCTCGAACTCGAACTGCAAGACCTCGCCCTTTAAACCGCCTTGTAAAGAGTCCCCGCGATGACGCCTCTAGATGCCAAGCGCCCGCTGCAGCTCAATGCTCAGGGTCAGTTGCAACACTTCTTGTCCCTCGACGGTTTGCCCCGCGAACTGCTCACCGAAATCCTCGACACGGCCGACTCGTTCCTCGAAGTCGGTGGCCGGGCGGTGAAGAAGGTCCCGCTGCTGCGCGGCAAGACGATCTGCAATGTGTTCTTCGAGAACTCCACCCGCACCCGCACCACCTTTGAACTGGCCGCCCAACGGTTGTCGGCCGACGTGATCACGCTGAACGTGTCCACCTCGTCGGCGAGCAAGGGCGAAACCCTGCTCGACACCCTGCGTAACCTGGAAGCCATGGCCGCCGACATGTTCGTGGTCCGCCACGGCGACTCCGGCGCCGCGCACTTCATCGCCGAGCACGTATGCCCGCAGGTGGCGATCATCAATGGCGGCGACGGCCGTCATGCCCACCCGACACAGGGCATGCTCGACATGCTGACCATTCGTCGGCACAAGGGCAGCTTTGAAAACCTCTCGGTGGCCATCGTCGGCGACATCCTGCACTCGCGGGTTGCGCGCTCGAACATGCTCGCCCTGAAAGCCCTGGGCTGCCCGGACATCCGTGTGATCGCCCCGAAAACCCTGCTGCCCATAGGCATCGAGCAATACGGCGTGAAGGTCTATACCGACATGACCGAAGGGCTCAAGGATGTGGACGTGGTGATCATGCTGCGCCTGCAACGCGAGCGCATGGCTGGTGGCCTGCTGCCCAGCGAAGGTGAGTTCTACCGCCTGTTCGGCCTGACCACTGCGCGTCTGGCCGGCGCCAAGCCGGATGCCATCGTGATGCACCCAGGCCCGATCAACCGTGGCGTGGAGATTGAGTCGGCGGTGGCCGACGGTGCGCAGTCGGTGATCTTGAACCAGGTGACCTACGGCATCGCGGTCCGCATGGCGGTACTGTCCATGGCCATGAGCGGGCAAACCGCGCAACGTCAATTCGAGCAGGAGAACGCCCAGTGAAGCTCAGCATTCTCGGCGCCCGTGTCATCGATCCGGCCAGTGGCCTGGATCAAGTTGTCGATCTTCACCTGGAAGCCGGCAAGATCATCGCCATCGGTGCCGCGCCCAGCGGTTTCAGCGCCCACGAGACCATCGACGCCAAGGGCTTGGTGGCCGCTCCGGGCCTTGTGGACCTGAACGTCGCCCTGCGTGAACCGGGCTACAGCCGCAAAGGCAACATCACCAGTGAAACCCGCGCCGCCGCCGCCGGTGGCGTGACCAGCCTGTGCTGCCCGCCGAATACCAAGCCGGTACTGGATACCTCGGCCGTGACCGAGTTGATCCTCGACCGCGCCCGCGAAGCCGGCAATTGCAAAGTGTTCCCTGTCGGCGCCTTGAGCAAGGGCCTGGACGGTGAGCAACTCGCCGAGCTGATCGCCCTGCGCGACGCCGGTTGCGTGGCCTTCGGCAATGGGCTGGAAAGCTTTCGCAGCACCCGCACGCTGTTACGCGCCCTGGAATACGCGGCCACATTCGACCTGACGGTGGTCTTCCACTCCCAGGACCACGACCTGGCCGAAGGCGGCCTGGCCCATGAAGGCGCCGTCGCCAGCTTCCTCGGTTTGCCGGGCATCCCGGAGACCGCCGAAACCGTCGCCCTGGCCCGTGACCTGCTGCTGGTGGAACAAAGCGGCGTACGCGCGCATTTCAGCCAACTGACCAGCGCCCGGGGCGTCGCCCTGATCGCGCAGGCCCAGGCCCGTGGCTTGCCGGTGACGGCGGATGTGGCGCTGTATCAACTGATCCTGACGGATGAGGCGCTGATCGACTTCTCCAGCCTGTATCACGTGCAGCCGCCACTGCGCACCCGTGCCGACCGTGAAGGTTTGCGTGCGGCGGTGAAGTCCGGCGTGGTGTCGGCGATCTCCAGCCATCACCAACCCCATGAGCGCGATGCCAAACTGGCACCCTTTGGCGCGACAGAGCCGGGCATCAGCAGCGTCGAGCTGTTGCTGCCACTGGCCATGACGTTAGTCGATGAAGGTTTGCTCGATTTGCCGACATTGCTGGCACGCCTGAGCACAGGCCCGGCCCAGGCGCTGCGCTTGCCGGTGGGCAAGTTGGCGGTGGGGGCTGCGGCGGATCTGGTGCTGTTTGACACGGGCAGTTCCACGGTGGCAGGGGAACACTGGCTGTCCAAGGGCGAAAACTGCCCGTTCATCGGCCATAGCCTGCCGGCGACGGTGCGTTACACCCTGGTGGATGGGCGGATTACCTACCCGACTTAATCGTTCACACCTCAAGTGTGGGAGGGGGCTTGCTCCCGATTGCAGTGGGTCAG
>NZ_JBNPJV010000073.1:0-70601 GCF_050312585.1 Pseudomonas sp. R19M | reverse complement strand
CCAGGCGCCTGAGCTCTTCCTGGAAGAACGCGGTGGCCGGTTTAGGGCGGCTGCGCCACCCAGCGCGGGGCAAGCCCGCTCACTACATGCGTCAGTTTTTACGGAAGACGAAGACCAGGCCGATGATGATCAAGCCCATGCCTGACAGGCTCAACGCTGCGAGCTTATTGCCGAAGATCAGGTAGTCCATGACCGCCGTCACCGCCGGCACCAGATAGAACAGGCTGGTGACGTTCACCAGGTTGCCCCGGGCGATCAGGCGGTACAGCAACAGCGTCGCCAACAACGACACCACCAGCCCCATCCACAGCACCGGCAGGTAAAAGCCGGCGCTGTGTTCATAGTGGAATGGCTGAAACGGTACAAACACCGCGCACAACAACAAGCCCGCCAGGTATTGCACCGGCAGCGTGCCCAAAGGGTTGTCGGTGATGCGCTTTTGCATGATCGAGCCAAAGGTCATGCTCGCCAGCGCCAGCAGCCCGAACAGCATCCCCGCCAGGGACATCCCGGACAAGCCGATGCCTTGATAGACCACCATGATCAGCCCCGCCAGCCCCAGGCCCAGGCCGAGCATCCGGCGCAATGAACGCTGACGTTCCATCAGCACCACGGTGAGGATCGGTTGTACCCCCATGATGGTTGCCATCACCCCCGGGGTGACTTTGAGGTCCAGGGCCAGCAGATAGAAAATCTGGTACGCGCCCAACAACACCAGCCCGGTTGCCACCGCATACCACAGCGGCTTGCCGGGACGCGGCAGTTTCAGTTTGAAGAGCGGTATCAGCAGCACCAGCCCGACCAGGGCGATAGCAAAACGGATCAACAGAAAAGCGAAGGGCGATGAATGGGCCAGGCCCAACTTGGAGAAAATCGCCCCGCTGCTCCACAGCAGCACAAACAGGCTCGTCGAGGCCGCCGCGGCCACGGATTGTTTCGAAAGAACAGACATGTTTACCACCTGTAATCAGGCAAAAAAAGCCGACTCAGCAAAGGCTGAAGTTCAATGGTTTTTTTCAGGCGGGCAGAGGGGAACAGCGATCAGCTGATCAGCCCGCGATGCCAACACCCGGCGGTGATACGACTGCGTACACCGGCGTGCTGCTGACAGGTGGGGGGTAATGACCGAACTGCACAAGCTGTTGGTTCCCGCACGGCACGACCACAGCGTTGATCGCTGAATCGACTACCGCTGTGCGTGGGGAAGCTGGCATGTGCTGATCTTTTTGAAGGGATAAAGACGCACCGACTATAACCAGCCGCAAACACATTTTGCAATCACCTGATCGCAACTATTGCGTGGAGGAGTTTTCATGCCTGGCTGGACTTGCGGCCGTTATAATGCCGCCCAGTTTTTTCCAAGGATGTCCCATGATCACTCTGCCCTGGCTGTACCTGGCGCTTCTTTCCATCGGCTACGTACTGGCCCTGACCTACGGGCAACTGGGCCTGCTGGCGGTCGTCTCGGTCGCCCTGCTGCTGATCGCCGGGTACGCCGTACGTCAGCAACGCACCCCTTGGGCGCGCTACCTCGGCCACGGTCTGTTCATAGTGTTGGCCCTGGGCCTGGCCATGCATTGGCTGCCGGGTTTCTACAATGGGCGCGGCATTGCCCCGCAGCGCTTCACCGCCGATGCAGTGCCTTTCTCGATGTACCTGAATCAGGACAAACCCCTGATCGGTTTCTGGCTACTGCTGGCCTGCCCGTGGATCGTGGCACGCCGTTCGCTGCGCCTGTCGATCTGTGTCGCCGCCCTGGCGCTGGTGCTGACAGCGGTTGCCGCGCTGGGTGGAGCGGCGTTGCTGGGCATCGTCAGTTGGGCGCCGAAATGGCCTGAACAGGCCTGGCTGTGGGTACTCAACAACCTGCTGCTGGTGACCCTGGTGGAAGAGGCGCTGTTCCGCGGCTACATCCAGGGCGGCCTGAGCCAACGCTTGAAGCACCTGCCCTATGGCGAAAACCTCGCGCTGCTGCTGGCCTCGCTCCTGTTCGGCCTGGTGCACCTGGGCGCAGGCTGGCAGTGGGTGCTGCTGGCGACCATTGCGGGCGCCGGGTATGGCCTGGCTTATCGCTTTGGTGGCTTGGGCGCCGCAATCGCCACGCATTTTGGCTTGAATCTGCTTCACTTCGGGTTGTTTACCTACCCGATGCTGGCCGGCTGATTGTTACAAAATTAAGTTAAATAAAAGCCTGCCGCGACCGATAACCCCTGAAAGCCTTGCGGATTGAACAATCATGCGTAATAACCAACCCGTTACACAGCGCGAACGTACCTTCCCCGCTCAGCAACGGTTGATCTCCACCACAGATGCCAAAGGGGTCATCACCTACTGCAACGACGCTTTCGTCGAAATCAGTGGGTTCTCCCGCGACGAACTGCTCCGCGCTCCGCACAACCTGGTGCGCCACCCGGATGTGCCGGCTGCGGTGTTCGGGCATATGTGGTCAACGCTCAAACAAGGCTTGCCATGGATGGGCATTGTCAAGAACCGCTGCAAGACCGGCGATCACTACTGGGTTAACGCCTATGTGACGCCCGTCTTCGAGGGCAACCAGGTGGTCGGCTACGAATCGGTGCGCGTCAAACCCACCGCCGAGCAGATCCGCCGGGCCGAAGCGCTCTATCAACGCATCAACCAGGGCAAGTCGGCGATTCCTCAGCGTGACAAGTGGCTGCCGGTGCTACAGGACTGGCTGCCGTTTATCCTGGTGAGCCAGTTGAGCTTCATGATCGGTGCGTCACTCAACTCCCACTGGGGCTTTGCCCTCGCGGCGGGGTTGTCGGTGCCACTCGGCCTGCTGGGCCTGAGCTGGCAACAGCGCGGCCTCAAGCGCCTGATGCGCCTGGCCGAGCAGACCACTTCCGACCCGTTGATCGCGCAGATGTACACCGACAGCCGCGGCTCACAGGCGCGCCTGGAGATGTCGATCCTCAGCCAGGAGGCACGCCTGAAGACTTGCCTTACGCGCTTGCAGGACACCGCCGAACACCTCAACGACCAGGCCGCACAGTCCAACACCCTGGCGCATAACAGCTCCAGCGGCCTGGAACGCCAGCGCGTGGAAACCGAACAGGTGGCGACCGCCGTCAACCAGATGGCGGCGACGACCCAGGAAGTGGCCAGCCACGTACAACGCACCGCCGACGCCACCCAGGAAGCCAATCGCCTGACCGGTCGTGGCCGCGACATCGCCGGGGAAACCCGCGAGGCGATTCAGCGCCTGTCCGTTGCCGTGGGTGAAACCGGCGTGACCGTCACCCAACTGGCCAAGGACAGCGATGAAATCGGCGGCGTGGTCGATGTGATCAAAGGCATCGCCGACCAGACCAACCTGCTGGCACTCAACGCCGCCATCGAAGCGGCCCGCGCCGGCGAAATGGGGCGTGGTTTTGCGGTAGTGGCCGACGAAGTACGCCAGTTGGCGCAACGTACGGCCGAGTCCACCGGGCAGATCCACACGTTGATCGCCAAGCTGCAGCAGACCGCCAGCGCCGCAGTACAAACCATGGACGCCGGGCATCGCCAGGCCGAAGAGGGTGTGGCACGGGTGATGGAAGCGGATCAGGCGTTGGTGGGCATCAGCGAAGCGGTCGCCCATATCACCGACATGACCACCCAGATCGCCGCCGCCACGGAGGAGCAAAGCTCGGTCGCCGAAGAGATCAGCCGCAACATCAGCACCATTGCGCTGTTGGCGGACCAGACCTCGGAACAGGCGCTGAACTCGGCGCAATTGAGTGAAGAGCTGACGCATACCGCCAATACCCAGTACTCGTTGGTAGAGCGTTTCAACCGGTAGATCGCGATCGGGGGCAAGCCCACTCCCACATTGGATCGGGTTCACAGATTGCTATGTGTGACGACAGTCCAGTGGGAGGGGGCTTGCCCCCGATTGGGCCCTATCAGGCACCGAGAAACTCAGCCACCTGCACCGCCGCAGCCTCCAGATGCTGCTCATGGCTGAACCCCGACGCCTTCAACGGCTTCAAATCATGATCCCCCGCCACCAGCCACATCACCTCGATGCTCGGCGATAACGCATACCCCTCGACCGCCTCCCGATTACCCAGGGCATCGCGCTCGCCCTGCACAATCAACGTCGCGGTGTTCAACCCGGCCAGGTGCTCGACCCGTGGCTTTTGCGGCTTGCCCACGGCATAGAACGGATACCCCAGGCACACCAGCCCATCGGCAGCCAATTCATCGGCCAACAAACTGGCCATGCGCCCGCCCATGGACTTGCCGCCAATCGCCAGTTTCCCAGCGACATGACGTCGCACCTCGACATACACCTCACGCCACGCCTGCAGCAGTTTCGGTGCCGGGTTCGGTGGGCGCTTGCCGCCGTCCAGCCGGCGCTGGGCCATGTAGGGAAATTCAAAGCGCAACACGTTCACGCCATGCCCGGCAAGGCGTGCAGCCATGTCGTTCATGAACGAGGAGTCCATCGGCGCACCGGCACCGTGGGCCAGGATCAGGGTCACAGGCTCACGCGCGCCCGCCCCTTGCGCGACATCCCACAACCAGCCGCGTTCCTGCACGCAGTGCGCCCATTGATCCCCGTCAATACTGGCCTTGTGCTCTTTGCCCATGCTTGCCTCGCTTTTTAGTCTGCCTATAACTCCAGCCCAAGTGCCGCATTGGCTTGGGTTGAACCGTGGATGGGGAACCATGAACACTACTTTAAGTACCGCCTATAACTACAAGGTGGTCCGCCAATTCGCCATTATGACGGTGGTGTGGGGCATCGTCGGCATGGGGCTCGGGGTTTTTCTCGCCGCCCAATTGGTCTGGCCTGCACTCAACTTCGATTTGCCCTGGACCAGCTTCGGCCGCTTGCGCCCGCTGCACACCAACGCGGTGATCTTCGCCTTCGGTGGCTGCGCGCTGTTCGCCAGCTCTTTTTACTCGGTACAACGCACCTGCCAGACGCAGCTGTTCGCGCCGAAAATCGCCGCATTCTGCTTCTGGGGCTGGCAACTGGTGATTGTGCTGGCGGCCATCAGCCTGCCGTTGGGCTACACCACCTCCAAGGAATACGCCGAGCTGGAATGGCCGATCGCCATTTTGATCGCCATCGTCTGGGTCGCCTACGGTGTGGTGTTCTTCGGCACGGTGATGAAGCGCAAGACCAAGCACATCTACGTCGGCAACTGGTTCTTCGGGGCGTTCATCATCACCGTGGCCATCCTGCACATCGTCAACCATGCCTCGCTGCCGGTAAGCTGGACCAAGTCCTACTCGGCCTACGGCGGTGCGACAGATGCCATGGTGCAATGGTGGTACGGGCATAACGCGGTCGGCTTTTTCCTGACGGCGGGCTTCCTCGGCATGATGTACTACTTCGTGCCCAAACAGGCCGAACGCCCGGTGTATTCCTACCGCTTGTCCATCGTGCACTTCTGGGCGCTGATCACCCTGTACATCTGGGCAGGCCCTCACCACCTGCACTACACCGCGCTGCCGGACTGGGCGCAGTCCCTGGGCATGGTGATGTCCCTGGTGCTGCTGGCACCGAGCTGGGGCGGCATGATCAACGGCATGATGACCCTCTCGGGGGCCTGGCATAAGCTGCGCAGCGACCCGATCCTGCGCTTCCTCGTGGTGTCCCTGGCGTTCTACGGCATGTCGACCTTCGAAGGCCCGATGATGGCGATCAAGACCGTCAACGCCCTCTCCCACTACACCGACTGGACCATCGGCCACGTACACGCCGGCGCCCTCGGTTGGGTGGCGATGATCTCCATCGGCGCGCTGTACCACATGATCCCGAAAGTCTTCGGCCGCGAGCAGATGTACAGCCTCGGCCTGATCAACGCGCACTTCTGGCTGGCCACCATCGGCACCGTGCTCTACATCGCCTCGATGTGGGTCAACGGCATCGCCCAGGGCCTGATGTGGCGTGCAGTCAACGAAGACGGCACCTTGACCTACTCCTTCGTCGAGACCCTGGTGGCCAGCCATCCGGGCTTCATCGTGCGCTTGGTGGGCGGTGCGGTGTTCCTCACCGGCATGTTGCTGATGGCTTACAACACATGGCGCACCGTGCGTTCGGCACAACCTGTCGAAGTCGCCGCTGCTGCGCAGATGGCCTGAGGAGTCCGTGATGAAACACGAAACGATTGAAAAGAACGTCGGCCTGCTGATGCTGCTGATGGTGTTCGCCGTAAGCATCGGCGGCCTGACCCAGATCGTCCCGCTGTTCTTCCAGGACGTGACCAACAAGCCGGTCGAAGGCATGAAGCCCTACACCGCGCTGCAACTGGAAGGCCGCGACATCTACATCCGCGAGGGCTGCGTACAGTGCCACTCGCAGATGATCCGCCCGTTCCGCGCCGAGACCGAGCGTTACGGTCACTACTCGGTAGCCGGCGAGAGCGTGTGGGACCACCCGTTCCTGTGGGGCTCCAAACGCACTGGGCCGGACCTGGCGCGCGTCGGCGCACGCTACTCGGACGATTGGCACCGCGCGCACTTGTACAACCCGCGCAACGTGGTGCCGGAGTCGAAAATGCCGGCCTACCCGTGGCTGGTCACCGCCCCCGTGGACAGCAGCCACACCGAAACCAAGTTGAAAGTGATGCGCACCCTCGGTGTGCCGTACACCGACGACGACATCAGTGGCGCCGTCGCCAGCCTCAAGGGCAAGACCGAGATGGACGCGCTGGTTGCGTACC
The DNA here is from genome assembly GCF_050312585.1 of Pseudomonas sp. R19M. Lineage (NCBI taxonomy): Bacteria > Pseudomonadati > Pseudomonadota > Gammaproteobacteria > Pseudomonadales > Pseudomonadaceae > Pseudomonas > Pseudomonas sp. R19M. The sequence goes on along the minus strand of NZ_JBNPJV010000073.1, from coordinate 63,921 downwards.
TGCAAGTGCTCGGCACTGCCATCAAGAGCAAGAGGTGAGCCATGGGATTTGAATTCGATGCGGGCACCATCCGCGGCCTCGGCACGCTGGTGGTCGCCATCGCCTTTATCGGCCTGTCGCTGTGGGTGTTCAACAACCGGCGCAATGCGGAATTCGAGCAGGCACGCCTGCTGCCGTTCGCCGATGAACCTTCTCCATCCGACGCTCAAGAAGAGCCTGTAACAAGGAGCACTCGGCCATGACTACCTTTTGGAGTACATGGATCTGCGTACTGACCCTCGGCAGCCTGATCGGCCTGACCTGGCTATTGATCGGCACCCGCAAGGGCGAGACCAAGGGCAGTGTCGACCAGACCATGGGCCATGCCTTCGATGGCATCGAGGAATATGACAACCCGCTGCCCCAGTGGTGGTTCATGCTGTTCGCCGGCACCCTGGTGTTCGCCGTCGGCTATCTGATCCTCTACCCGGGCCTGGGCAACTGGAAAGGCGTATTGCCGGGCTATGAAGACGGTTGGACCCAGAATAAGGAATGGGACAAGGAAATGGCCAAGGCCGACGCCAAGTTCGGGCCGATCTTCGCCAAATTCTCAGCCATGCCCGTGGAAGAAGTCGCGAAAGATCCGCAAGCGCTGAAAATGGGCGGCCGCTTGTTCGCCTCCAACTGCGCGGTGTGCCACGGCTCGGATGCCAAGGGTGCCTATGGCTTCCCGAACCTGGCGGACAATATCTGGCGCTGGGGCGGTTCACCTGAAGCGATCAAGGCCACGATCTTGAACGGTCGTCACGCGGCAATGCCGGCCTGGGGTGAAATACTCGGCGAAGACGGGGTAAAAAACGTCGCCGCCTATGTGCGTCATGACCTGGCCAAGCTGCCATTGCCGGCCGACAGCACTGCCGACCTGGCCGCAGGCCAAGCGGCCTTCAACACCACGTGCGTGGCCTGCCACGGTCCGCAAGGCCACGGTATGGAAGCCATGGGCGCGCCGAACCTGACCGAGCCTGCCGGGTTTATCTACGGCACCAGCCTGGCGCAGCTGCAGCAGACCATCCGTCACGGCCGCCAAGGCCAGATGCCGGCGCAGGACGTGCTGCAAGGTAATGACAAGGTGCACCTGCTCGCCGCCTACGTTTATAGCCTGTCGCACAACGCTGATGGCGCAACGCCAGAAAGCCAGTCGCAATAACCCCTGAACACCGCTCCACTACGGGGCGGCACCTTACCAGTGGCGAGGGAGCTTGCTCCCGCTGGGCTGCGAAGCAGCCCCAAAACCTTAGGAGCGCTTCGCACTCCAGCGGGAGCAAGCTCCCTCGCCACAGGGGGACTTTTAACGCGACCAAGTGTCACACCCTTCCAAAGCACAACTTTCCCCTCTCGCCATTCGGGTCTACGCTTGCTTGCACAGCGGACTGATCCTGGCGTACGCACGACTATTGTTGCGGCCCCCAAATTTTCTTGTCCACTTGATCAGCTTTTGATTTCGGATTTTGTCCTTACACCAAACATGGAAAGGGCGCAGAATCTGGCGTGGAACGCATTGATACAGGTCAGTCATTGCGTTGCAATGACCCATCGCTTTCTACATACTTGCGGCCGATTTTACCTATAAAAAAACCTAAACCGTGGAACCTTAGAATGAGCACAGCAATCAGTCCGACTGCTTATAACTATAAGGTAGTCCGCCAGTTCGCCATCATGACGGTGGTCTGGGGGATCCTTGGCATGGGGCTCGGGGTGTTCATCGCCTCGCAACTGGTCTGGCCGCAATTGAATTTCGGCTTGCCATGGACGACCTTCGGCCGCCTGCGCCCGCTGCACACTAACCTGGTGATTTTCGCCTTCGGCGGATGTGCATTGTTTGCCACCTCCTACTATGTCGTGCAGCGAACCTGCCAGACGCGACTGATCTCCGACGGCCTCGCCGCATTCACCTTCTGGGGCTGGCAAGCCGTGATCCTCGGCGCCATCATCACCCTGCCGCTGGGCTACACCACCACCAAGGAATACGCCGAGCTGGAATGGCCGATCGCCATTTTGCTCGCCATCGTGTGGGTGACCTACGCCGTGGTGTTCTTCGGCACCATCGTCAAGCGCAAGACCAAGCACATCTATGTGGGTAACTGGTTCTACGGCGCGTTCATCCTGGTCACGGCGATGCTGCACATCGTCAACCACGCCTCCTTGCCGGTGAGCTGGTTCAAATCCTACTCGGCCTACGCCGGGGCAACGGATGCGATGATCCAGTGGTGGTATGGCCACAACGCCGTAGGCTTCTTCCTTACCACTGGTTTCCTGGGGATGATGTACTACTTCGTGCCCAAGCAGGCCGAACGGCCGATCTACTCGTATCGCCTGTCCATCGTGCACTTCTGGGCACTGATCACCCTGTACATCTGGGCCGGCCCGCACCACCTGCACTACACCGCGCTGCCGGATTGGGCGCAGTCCCTGGGCATGGCGATGTCGATCATCCTGCTGGCCCCGAGCTGGGGCGGCATGATCAACGGCATGATGACCCTGTCGGGCGCCTGGCATAAATTGCGCACCGACCCGATCCTGCGCTTCCTCGTGGTGTCCCTGGCGTTCTACGGCATGTCGACCTTCGAAGGCCCGATGATGGCGATCAAGACCGTCAACTCGCTGTCGCACTACACCGACTGGACCATCGGCCACGTACACGCCGGCGCCCTCGGTTGGGTGGCGATGATCTCCATCGGCGCGCTGTACCACATGATCCCCAAACTGTTCGGCCGTGCGCAGATGCACAGCGTCGGGCTGATCAACACGCACTTCTGGCTGGCCACCATCGGCACCGTGCTCTACATCGCCTCGATGTGGGTCAACGGCATCACCCAGGGCCTGATGTGGCGTGCGATCAACGATGACGGCACCCTCACCTACTCCTTCGTCGAAGCGCTGCAAGCCAGCCATCCGGGCTACATCGTCCGTGCCCTGGGCGGTGCGTTCTTTGCCGCCGGCATGCTGTTCATGGCCTACAACGTCTGGCGCACCGTGCGTGCCTCGGACCCTGCAGAAGCCGAAGCCGCCGCCAAGATCGCCGTTGTGGGAGCCCACTGATGAAGCATGAAGTAGTCGAGAAGAATATCGGCCTGCTGGCCTTCTTCATGGTCATCGCCGTGAGTATCGGCGGCCTGACCCAGATCGTCCCGCTGTTCTTCCAGGACGTCACCAACAAACCGGTCGAAGGCATGAAGCCGCGCACCGCCCTTGAACTGGAAGGCCGCGACGTCTACATCGCCAACGGCTGTGTCGGCTGCCACTCGCAGATGATCCGCCCGTTCCGCGCCGAAACCGAACGCTACGGCCACTATTCTGTTGCCGGTGAAAGCGTGTGGGACCACCCGTTCCTGTGGGGTTCCAAGCGTACCGGGCCGGACCTGGCCCGTGTCGGCGGGCGTTACTCCGATGACTGGCAGCGTGCGCACTTGTACAACCCGCGCAACGTTGTGCCGGAGTCGAAAATGCCGGCGTATCCGTTCCTCGTGGAAAACAAGCTCGACGGCAAGGACACTGCGAAGAAGATGGAAGTCTTGCGCACCCTGGGCGTGCCCTACACCGATGAAGACATCGCCGGTGCAGCCGCCGCTGTGAAGGGCAAGACCGAAATGGACGCATTGGTGGCCTACCTGCAGGGCCTTGGCACCCTCATCAAAAGCAAACGGTGACCTACATGGATATCGGGATGATTCGAGGCCTGGGCACCGTTGTGGTGATGGTGGCCTTTATCGGCCTGGCGTTGTGGGTATTCAGCCCCAAGCGCAAGTCGGAGTTTGACGACGCGACCATGCTGCCCTTTGCGGATGATCCCGAAGCCATCAAGCACGTCGAGCAAGCTTCTAGGAGTAACAAAGAATGACTACGTTCTGGAGTCTGTACGTCACAGTCCTCAGTCTGGGTACCATCTTCGCCCTGACCTGGCTGCTGCTGTCCACCCGCCGGGGCCAGCGCGCCGAGCAGACCGACGAAACCGTCGGCCACTCGTTCGACGGCATCGAGGAGTACGACAACCCGCTGCCCAAATGGTGGTTCATGCTGTTCGTCGGCACCATCATCTTCGCCCTCGGCTACCTGGCGCTGTATCCCGGCCTCGGCAATTGGAAGGGCTTGCTGCCCGGCTACAACTACCTCGACACCGACAAGCAAACCCCATTCGCCAACGGCCAGACCGGCTGGACCGGCGTGCACGAATGGGAAAAGGAAATGGCCAAGTCAGACGCCAAGTTCGGCCCGATCTTCGCCAAGTTCGCCGCAATGCCGATTGAAGAAGTCGCCAAAGACCCGCAAGCCCTGAAGATGGGAGGTCGCCTGTTCGCCTCCAACTGTTCGGTGTGCCACGGTTCCGACGCCAAGGGCGCCTACGGTTTCCCCAACCTCACCGATGCCGATTGGCGCTGGGGTGGCGAACCGGCCACCATCAAGGAAACCATCATGAAAGGCCGCCACGCAGTGATGCCGGCGTGGGCCGAGGTGATCGGCGAACAAGGCGTGGCCGACGTGGCAGCCTTTGTGGTGACCAACCTCGACGGCCGCAAGTTGCCGGAAGGGGCCAAAGCCGACGCGGCCAACGGCGCGAAACTCTTCGCCGCCAACTGCGTGGCCTGCCACGGTCCCGCCGGTAAAGGCACCCCGGCGATGGGCGCCCCCGACCTGACTCATCCGGGTGCATTCATCTACGGCTCCAGCTTCGCCCAACTGCAGCAGACCATCCGTTACGGCCGCCAGGGCCAGATGCCTGCCCAGGAGCAACTGCAAGGCAATGACAAGGTGCATCTGCTGGCGGCATATGTCTACAGCCTGTCCCATGGGGATAAGCAGACCGAAGAGCAGTAAACCTGACTATCAACAAAGCCCTGCGCAGCGACAGCTACGCAGGGCTTTGTTGTTTGTTCCCCCACAGAATGACCACTCGTAGCCTCGGACTTGCTCCTGCTAGAACCTAAGTAGTAACGTGCCTACATAAAATCTGACGAAGGGGGATACCCCATGACCATCACCACCATTTCCAGCCGGGAATTCAATCAAGACACAAGTGGTGCCAAAAAAGCCGCTCGCCAAGGGCCGGTTTTTATCACCGATCGCGGCAAGCCTGCCCATGTCCTGCTAAGCATTGAGGACTACCAGAAACTGACAGGCCTCGATGCTGACATCGTTGACCTGCTGGTGATGTCGGAAGCGGCCGATATCGAGTTCGAAACCGAACGTGCCGTGATCATCCATCGACCTGTGGACCTCTCTTGATGTACCTGCTCGACACCAACGTAATCTCTGAACTTCGTAAACCCCAGGCTGACGCCAAAGTCGTCGCCTGGGCAAAAAGTGTCATTGCTCCACGCATGTTCATCTCGGCTATCACCCTCAAGGAGCTGGAGACCGGCGTCTTGCGCATTGAACGTCGAGACCCAATGCAAGGGAAGGTGTTACGAACCTGGCTGAAAAAGCACGTAATGCCCGCCTTTGATGCCAGGATCCTGCCTGTCGATGCCGCAGTTGCGCTGCGTTGTGCGCAATTGCATGTACCCGACCAGGCTAATGAGAGTGATGCACTGATCGCCGCGACAGCGCTGGTGCATGGGCTGACCGTCGTGACGCGCAATGTCTGCGACTTTCGATCCAGCGGCGTTCCGTTGCTCAATCCATGGAACGAATGACCCGCCTTGACGCAAAAACCGTCCATACTTCCCAAGTCAATTGATCCAGATCACATATACCATCAATTGAATTCCCCCAACGCGACCAAAGGTCGCACCCTTGCAGCACCACCGGGGGCGTATCATTAGGCCACTGCCACACCCCAATTTGACCCCGGCCGGCACGTACTGGCCGAGGCAAGTCTCCACCGCCGTGGGATGCAATGATGAGCAACCAGATACCGGTACATGACGTTACCCCGCCTGCCAAAAACGCCAGCAACACGGTCGATCTCTACGCCTCGCGAGAGAAGATCTACACCCGCGCCTTCACCGGCCTGTTCCGTAATTTGCGCATGCTCGGCGGTGCCGGTCTGTTCCTGCTCTATTTCGGCACGGTATGGCTGAACTGGGGGGGCCACCAGGCAGTGTGGTGGAACCTGCCGGAACGTAAATTCTTCATTTTTGGCGCGACCTTCTGGCCCCAGGATTTCATCCTGCTGTCGGGCCTGTTGATCATTGCCGCATTCGGCCTGTTCTTTATCACGGTGTACGCCGGACGCGTGTGGTGCGGTTATACCTGCCCGCAAAGCGTGTGGACCTGGATCTTCATGTGGTGCGAAAAAGTCACCGAAGGCGATCGCAACCAGCGCATCAAGCTCGACAAAGCGCCGATGGGCATCAACAAGTTCCTGCGAAAATTGAGCAAGCACAGCCTGTGGCTGTCGATCGGCTTTGTCACCGGCATGACCTTTGTCGGCTACTTCTCGCCGATCCGCGAGCTGGTGTTCGACTTCTTCACCGGCCAGGCCGATGGCTGGTCCTATTTCTGGGTGGGCTTCTTCACCCTCGCCACCTATGGCAACGCCGGCTGGCTACGCGAACAGGTGTGCATCTACATGTGCCCGTACGCACGCTTCCAGAGCGTGATGTTCGACAAAGACACCTTGATCGTCTCCTACGACCCGCGTCGCGGTGAAGTGCGTGGCCCGCGCAAAAAAGGCGTCGACTACAAGGCCCAGGGCCTGGGCGATTGCATCGATTGCACGATGTGCGTGCAGGTCTGTCCGACCGGGATCGACATCCGCGACGGCCTGCAAATCGAATGCATCGGTTGCGCCGCCTGTATCGACGCGTGCGACAACATCATGGACAAGATGGACTACCCACGTGGCCTGATCAGCTACACCACCGAGCACAACCTGTCCGGGCAGAAGACTCACAAGCTGCGCCCACGATTGATCGGCTACGCCCTGGTCCTGCTGGCGATGATCAGCCTGCTGGTCACGGCATTTTTCATGCGCTCGCTGGTGGGCTTCGACGTCAGCAAAGACCGCGTGCTCTACCGCGAAAACGCCGAAGGCCGCATCGAAAACGTCTACAGCCTGAAGATCATGAACAAAGACCAGCGCGACCACACCTACGTGCTCGACGCAGCGGGCCTGCCGGACCTCAAGCTGCAAGGCCGCCGCGAGATCAAAGTTGCCGCCGGGGATATCTTCAGCATGCCGGTGGAACTGTCCAGCGCCCCCGAGCAACTGCCGTCTAGCACCAACGAGGTGAAATTCATCCTCAAGGATGCCGATGACGACAGCGTCCACGTTGAAGCCAAGAGCCGATTCATCGGCCCCCAGGTCCGATAAACAAAAAGCCCGTTAAAAGAGAGCGCCACAATGCCCGCAGCAACTGCCGCAAGCCCTTGGTACAAGCACCTCTGGCCCTGGATCATCATTGGCATCCTGGCCTGCTCGGTGACCTTGACCCTGTCCATGGTGACTATCGCGGTGAAAAACCCCGACAACCTGGTCAACGACAACTATTACGAGGCCGGCAAAGGCATCAACCGCTCCCTGGATCGCGAACAACTGGCGCAGACCCTGCAACTGCGTGCATCGGTGCACCTGGACGAGCTGACTGGCGAAGTCGACCTGCGCCTGACCGGCAACAGCAACCCGAATACGCTGGAGTTGAACCTGATTTCGCCAACCCAACCGCAGAAGGACCGCAAGATCATCCTGACCCGTAGCGACAGCGAACCCGGGCGCTACATCGGTCAGGTCACCGACAAGGTCGACGGCCGACGCTTCGTGGAACTGCTCGGCGTAGAAGGTGACAAGACCTGGCGCCTGTTCGAAGAAGAGCAGGTCAGCCACGACAAGGACCTGCTGTTGGGTGACGAACCGCTGCAAGGTGCTGAAGACCAGTAACCCGACCATGACCAGCCCCATCCCCTGCTACCACTGCGCCCTGCCCGTCCCGGCGGGCAGCCGGTTTACCGCGCAGATCCTGGGTGAACCCCGTGAGTTGTGTTGCCCAGGCTGCCAGGCGGTGGCCGAAGCCATCGTCGCCGGTGGGCTGGAAAGCTACTACCAGCACCGCAGCGAAGCCTCGGCCAACCCCGAGGCGTTGCCGGTGCAACTCGTGGACGAATTGGCGCTGTACGACCGCGCCGACGTGCAAAAGCCCTTTGTCCGCCACGAAGGCGAACTGGCGGAAGCCACCCTGTTGATGGAAGGCATCAGTTGCGCCGCGTGTGGCTGGCTGATCGAAAAACACCTGCGCAGCCTGCCCGCTGTGGCGGAGGCGCGGCTGAACCTGTCCAACCATCGCTTGCAGGTCCGCTGGGCCGACGGTCAATTGCCGTTGAGCCGGTTGCTCAGTGAACTGCGTCATATCGGCTATGCCGCCCACCCCTATCAGGCCGACCGCGCAGCCGAGCAATTGGCTGGCGAGAACCGCCTGGCCCTGCGTCAGTTGGGGGTGGCCGGTTTGTTGTGGTTCCAGGCGATGATGGCAACCATGGCGACCTGGCCTGAATTCAACATCGATTTGAGCCCGGAACTGCATGTGATCCTGCGCTGGGTGGCGATGTTTCTCACAACTCCCATCGTGTTCTACAGCTGCGCGCCGTTTTTCAAGGGCGCCCTGCGCGACTTGCGTACACGTCACCTGACCATGGATGTGTCGGTGTCCCTGGCGATTGGCGGCGCGTACCTGGCGGGCATCTGGACCGCGATTACCGGCTCCGGCGAACTGTATTTCGACGCGGTGGGCATGTTCGCGCTGTTCCTGCTGGCCGGCCGCTATCTGGAGCGCCGCGCTCGCGAGCGCACCGCCGCCGCCACCGCGCAGTTGGTCAACCTGTTGCCCGCCTCGTGCCTGCGCCTGAACAGCGATGGGCAGAGCGAGCGCATCCTGCTCAGTGAGTTGGTGTTGGGTGATCGGGTATTGGTACATCCGGGCGCCGTCCTGCCGGCCGACGGGGTGATTCTCGAGGGTCAGTCGAGCATCGACGAATCGCTGCTGACCGGCGAATACCTGCCGCAATCGCGCTTTACCGGTGACACCGTCACCGCCGGTACGCTTAACGTCGAAGGCGCGCTGACCGTCGAGGTGCGCGCCTTGGGCCATGACACCCGCCTGTCGGCCATCGTGCGCCTGCTGGAGCGCGCCCAGGCCGAGAAACCGCGCCTGGCGCAAATCGCCGACCGCGCGGCGCAGTGGTTCCTGTTGTGCTCACTGGTCGCCGCGCTGCTGATCGGCCTGGCGTGGTGGCAACTGGACCCGACGCGGGCGTTCTGGATCGTCCTGGCAATGCTGGTGGCGACCTGCCCTTGTGCGCTGTCGCTGGCCACCCCGACCGCCCTCACCGCCGCCACCGGCACCCTGCACAAACTCGGGCTGCTGCTGACCCGCGGCCATGTACTGGAGGGTTTGAACCAGATCGATACGGTGATTTTCGACAAGACCGGCACCCTGACCGAAGGTCGCCTGGCGTTACGTGCCATACGTCCCGTGGGCGCGTTGAACAGCGATGACTGCCTGAGCCTCGCCGCCGCCCTCGAAAACCGCTCCGAACACCCCATCGCCCGAGCCTTCGGGCGCGCGCCGTTGGCCGCTGAAGAGGTCATCAGTGCCCCAGGGCTGGGGCTGGAGGGGCGCGTGGGCGAACGCCGCTTGCGCATCGGCCAGGCCGCCTTTGTCTGCGAACTGAGTGGGTGCCCGCTGCCTGAGGCACCGGACGCAGCCGGCCAATGGCTGCTGTTGGGCGACAGCCATGGCGCCCTGGCCTGGTTCGTGCTGGATGACCGCTTGCGCAGCGATGCAGCGTCCCTGCTGGCTGCGTGCAAGGCCCGTGGCTGGCGCACGCTGTTGCTGTCCGGTGACAGTTCGCCAATGGTCGCCAGCGTCGCCGCCGACCTGGGCATCGACGAAGCACACGGCGGCCTGCGCCCGGATGACAAGCTGCGGGTGCTGCAACGCTTGCACCAGGAAGGCCGCACCGTGCTGATGCTGGGTGATGGCGTCAACGATGTACCGGTGCTGGCCGCCGCCGATATCAGCGTGGCCATGGGGTCGGCCACGGACCTGGCGAAAACCAGCGCCGACGCCGTGCTACTGTCCAACCGCCTCGATGCCCTGGTGCAAGCCTTTAGCCTGGCGCGGCGTACCCGGCGGGTCATCATCGAGAATCTGCTGTGGGCCGGGCTGTACAATGGCCTTATGCTGCCGTTTGCCGCCCTGGGTTGGATCACCCCGATCTGGGCCGCGATCGGCATGTCCCTCAGTTCCTTGACTGTGGTGCTCAATGCGCTGCGCCTGGCTCGTCTGCCGAATGCGCAGCCAGCCGGCGCCCCTTTGGTAACCCGCCCGCTGCCGGTTTGAGGCCTGCGGGCATGGAGTGCAGATGCCAGCTCTATACGTGATGATCCCGGCGGCGCTGCTCTTAGTGGGCGTGGCCATTTACATCTTCTTCTGGGCCGTGGACAGCGGCCAGTACGAAGACCTCGACGGCCCGGCCCACAGCGTGCTGTTCGACGATCAGGACCCGAACCACCTGGCCGCCATCGACGAAGCGAACGGCCCGGAACAACCGCCCAAAGACCCTCCCCATGCTTGAGCTGGCCCCCCTGCTGGTCTCGGCGCTGATCCTCGGTTTGCTCGGTGGCGGCCATTGCCTGGGCATGTGTGGCGGGCTGATGGGTGCGCTGACCCTGGCGATTCCCAAGCACCAACGCGGCCGCAGGTTCCGCCTGCTGCTGGCCTACAACCTGGGGCGCATCCTCAGCTACGCGACGGCCGGGTTGTTGATCGGCCTGGCCGGCTGGGCGCTGGCCAACAGCCCCGCGGCGATGTTCATGCGCGTGCTTGCCGGGCTACTGCTGATCAGCATGGGCCTGTATCTGGCCGGCTGGTGGAGCGGCCTGACCCGCATCGAAAGCCTCGGACGCGGCCTGTGGCGCTATATCCAGCCCGTCGCCAGCCGTTTGCTGCCGGTGTCCAGCCTGCCCCGTGCCCTGCTGCTGGGCGCGCTCTGGGGCTGGTTGCCGTGTGGCTTGGTCTACAGCTCCCTGCTGTGGGCGGCGAGCCAGGGCAATGCGCTGGACAGTGCACTGCTGATGCTGGCGTTTGGCTTGGGCACTTGGCCGGTGTTGCTGGCGACCGGCCTGGCGGCCGAACGCGTCACCGCCTGGCTGCGCAAACGCAGCGTGCGTGTGGCCGGTGGCGTATGGGTAATTGTGTTTGGCTTATGGACCCTGCCTGGCCCGCATCAGCACTGGTTGATGGGCCATTAACGGCCATGTGGCATAGCGCCGCTCCCCGTTGATGCAAATCAACATGCCACCTGCGGCTCGCCCCTAGACTCGGCCCACTAGCCTATCCGGGGGACCGCCCGCATGCTCGACGCCATTCGTTGGGACACACATCTGATTCACCGCTACGACTTGGCGGGGCCGCGTTACACGTCCTACCCCACCGCCGTACAATTCGACAGCCAGGTTGGCACCTTCGACCTGCTGCATGCCCTGCGCGAAAGCCGCAAAGCCGCCCGCCCCTTATCGCTGTATATCCACGTGCCGTTCTGCGCGAACATTTGCTATTACTGCGCTTGCAACAAGGTGATCACCAAGGATCGTGGCCGCGCCCAAGCCTACCTGCAACGCCTGGAGCAGGAAATCCAGTTGGTGGCCTGTCACCTGGACCCGAAACAGCCCGTGGAGCAGCTGCATTTCGGCGGCGGCACCCCGACCTTTCTCAGCCACGACGAACTGCGCCAGGTGATGACACACCTGCGCCAGCACTTCAATTTGCTCGATGATGACTCGGGCGACTACGGCATCGAGATCGACCCTCGCGAAGCCGACTGGGCCACCATGGGCCTGTTGCGTGAACTGGGTTTCAACCGCGTGAGCATTGGCCTGCAGGACCTTGACCCGGAGGTGCAACGGGCGGTCAACCGCCTGCAAAGCCTAGAAGAAACCCGCGCAGTGATCGACGCCGCGCGCACCTTGCAGTTTCGTTCGATCAACATTGATCTGATCTACGGCTTACCCAAGCAAACGCCGTTGAACTTCGCACGCACCGTGGAAGAAGTGATCAGTCTGCAACCGGATCGCCTGTCGGTGTTCAACTACGCGCACCTGCCCGAGCGCTTTATGCCGCAGCGGCGCATCAACACCGACGACCTGCCCTCGCCTGCGGCAAAACTGCTGATGCTGCAAACCACCATCGAGCAATTGACCCAGGCCGGTTACCGCTACATCGGCATGGACCACTTCGCCCTGCCGGATGACGAATTGGCTGTTGCCCAGGAGGAAGGCAGGTTGCAGCGCAATTTCCAGGGCTACACCACCCACGGCCATTGCGACTTGATCGGGCTGGGGGTATCGGCGATCAGCCAGATCGGCGACCTGTACTGCCAGAACGGCAGCGATTTGAACCAGTACCAGAACGCCCTGGCCGGCGCGCAACTGGCAACCAGCCGTGGCTTGGTCTGCACCACCGACGACCGCTTGCGACGCCAGGTGATTCAGCAGTTGATCTGCAACTTCAGCCTGGACTTCGAGCAGATCGAACAGGCCTTCAACATTGATTTTCGCGGCTATTTCCTTGAGCTGTGGCCACAGCTGGAGACCATGGCGGCAGACGGCCTGATCGAACTGGATGCCCACAGCATTCGCGTGCTGCCGGCCGGACGCTTGCTGGTGCGCTCGGTGTGCATGGTGTTCGATGCCTATCTGGAGCACCAGAACAGGCAGCGATTCTCGCGGGTCATCTGAGCCCGGTTAGCGCGAGGCCAGGCTCATGGCTTCCAATTGAGCCGACGGTGGCTGGTCCTTCATGGCCTTGGCCAAAGCGGTCTGGGCCAAGGTCAAGCCAGCCTGTAATGCCGACACGCCAGCCTGCAGGTTGCCCACCTTCACCAGGCGCGCCTCAGGCGTCATGGAATTATCGGCCATGACCGCTGCCATTTCGGCCATTTTTTCGGCAAGCTGCTTTTTGAGTTCACGGATCATTTTCAGCAACTGCTTGACGCTATCGCTCAGGCTGCTGTTGTCGATATCGCTATTGTCCGATTGCTCGGCCTTCGATGCGCCCATCGCCTCTCCGGAGATGACCACCTTTACCCCCTCGGTGGTCTTGGGTTCGGCGGTTTCTGGCGCGGTGGGTGCCTTGGAGGCGGCGTCTTTGTCCTTGGAGGCATCGGCGGCCTTCCAGACCGACACTGCAGCCACATTAATCTGTGGGTTCTGGACACTGCTGACGGACATGATCTGAGCTCCTGCTCGTTGAGAGACAACAATGTATCGGCAGCGATACAAAAACCTGTATACCGCTGCCGCTTTTTTGTACACGCTGGCCTCAGCTACCCTCGGTGCGTTACCCTTACGTCTTATGTGTGATTTCCCACAAGGATTTAAGAAATGTCCGAGCCAGTTAAACTGCGCGCTCACAGCCAGGCCCATTGCAAGGATTGCAGCCTGGCTCCCCTGTGCCTGCCACTTTCGTTGAATCTGGAAGACATGGATGCGCTGGACGACATCGTTAAACGCGGCCGCCCGCTGAAAAAGGGCGAGTTTCTGTTTCGCCAGGGCGACAAGTTTGACTCCGTCTATGCAGTACGTTCGGGGGCGTTGAAGACGTTCAGCCTGAGCGACAGCGGCGAAGAACAAATCACCGGTTTCCACCTGCCCAGCGAATTGGTGGGGTTGTCCGGCATGGACACCGAGATTCACCCGGTATCGGCCCAGGCTCTGGAGACGACGTCGGTATGCGAAATCCCCTTCGAGCGTCTGGATGAATTGGCCTTGCAACTGCCGCAACTGCGTCGCCAGTTGATGCGCGTGATGAGCCGCGAGATTCGCGACGATCAACAAATGATGCTGCTGTTGTCGAAAAAAACCGCCGACGAACGCATCGCTACCTTCCTGGTCAACCTGTCGGCACGCTTCCGCGCCCGTGGCTTCTCGGCCAACCAGTTCCGCTTGAGCATGTCGCGCAATGAAATCGGCAACTACCTGGGCCTGGCGGTGGAAACCGTGTCCCGGGTGTTTACCCGCTTCCAGCAGAACGAGCTGATCGCCGCCGAGGGCAAGGAAGTGCACATCCTTGACCCGATCCAGCTGTGTTCGCTGGCCGGGGGGGCGCTGGAGAGTTGATCCAGCCACCTGCGGCCGCGCCAATCGGCGGGGCCGCAGGTATACTTCGAGTCCGTTTTCCGCTCCCAGGACTCTTCGACGATGACCTTCGATTCGTTCGACATCAAATCCCTGATCCGCCCTGTCATCGACTTCCCCAAACCTGGGGTGATCTTTCGTGACATCACGCCGCTGTTCCAATCCCCCCGCGCCCTGCGCCTGGTGGCCGACAGCTTTGCCCATCGCTACGTAGAAGCCGACTTCACGCATATCGGCGCGATGGATGCGCGGGGCTTTCTGATCGGCTCGATCATCGCCTACCAGTTGAACAAACCGCTGATCCTGTTCCGCAAGCAAGGCAAGCTGCCCGCCGATGTGCTGGCCGAGGGTTACCAGACCGAGTACGGTGAAGCCTTTCTGGAGGTGCATGCCGACAGTCTGTGCGAAGGCGACTCGGTCTTGATGTTCGATGATTTGATCGCCACCGGCGGCACCCTGATCGCTGCCGCCAACCTGGTGCGTCGCATGGGCGCGAAGATCTTCGAAGCCGCGGCGATCATCGACCTGCCGGAGCTGGGCGGCTCACAGCGCCTGGAAGACATGGGCATTCCGACGTTCTGCCTGACCCAGTTCGCATTGACCGAGCGCTGATCAAAGCCCCATCTGCTTGCTGATGATTTCATTCATCACTTCGCGAGTGCCACCCCCGATGGACAGGATGCGGTTGTCGCGGTACAGCCGCTCCACCAGGTTGCCACGCATGTAACCCTGGCCACCGAGGATCTGCACCGCGTCATAAGTGACGCGGTCGGCCGTGTCGGTGGCGAGGTTCTTGGCCATGGAAATCTCCTTGATCACACTCTTGCCGGCGGCCATCTTGGCCGCCTGGCGATAGGTGAACTCGCGGGACACTTCCACGGCAGTGGCCATTTCCGCCAACCGATGCTTGAGCACCTGAAACTTGCCGATGGGCTTGCCGAATGCTTCGCGCTGGGCAGCCCACTCAAGGCTTTGCTCCAGTGCCAGTTGCGCGGTCATATTGGCCATCAACGCCAGGGCCAGGCGTTCGCTCTGGAAGTTGCCCATGATGCAGGCAAACCCCATATTCTCGGCGCCGATCAGGTTGCTCACTGGTACCCGGCAATCGTCGAAGAACAGTTCTGCCGTGTCCGACGCCCACCAGCCCATTTTCTTCAGCGGCTGACCGACCGTGAAACCTGGGGTGTCTTTTTCAATGAGCAACAGGCTGATACCGCCAAAGCCCGGCCCGCCGGTACGTACGGCGACGGTGTAGAAGTCGGCGCGGCTGCCACTGGTAATAAAGGTTTTGCTGCCGCTGACGCGGTAATGCTCGCCCTCACGGACCGCACGGGTTTGCAGGTTGGCCACATCAGAACCGCCGCTCGGCTCGGTTACGGCCAGGGCGATAATCTTCTCGCCGGACAACACCTGCGGTACAACACGCTCCCGCAGTGCTGGCCTGGCCCATTTGACGACGGGTGGCAAGCCGATATCCAGCGAACCCAACCCGGCCACTACCCCGCCAGAGCCGCAGCGCATCAACTCTTCACTGGCGGCCACCTTGGCGAACAGGTCACCCTCATGGCTGCCGCCAAGCGCTTCGGGATAACCGATGCCCAGAATCCCCGCAGCACCTGCCTTGAGGTACAACTCGCGGGGAAAGCTTGCGGCTTCCTCCCATTGCTCGATGCCCGGCAACATCTCGCGCTCGACAAAACGGCGCACGCTGTCGCGGACCAAGAGGTGGCTGGGGTCGAAATAGTCCTGATAGGCAGACATCGGCAAACTCCACGCAGAGGTAGAGCGAACTTACCAAGCGCTTGCTTGGTTATCAAGCCGGACGCAAATACTGCCAGCAATGCAAAACCATTATGGGAAGGGGATTGCTCCCGATAGCGGTGGTTCAGTCAATCAGGTATCGACTGTACCACCGCTATCGGGAGCAAGCCCCCTCCCACAAGTTGCGCTGCGTTGTTCTTTAGAGGGCGATGGGCTTGCGACCGGCAAAGGAGTGCGCCAAGGTGCCGCCATCCACCAGTTCCAACTCACCACCCAACGGTACGCCATGGGCAATACGCGAGGTGACCAGGCCTTTATTGGTCAGCAGCTGCGCGATGTAGTGCGCCGTGGCCTCACCTTCCACCGTCGGGTTGGTGGCCAGGATCACTTCGGTGAAAGTGCCTTGCTCTTCAATGCGCGCCACCAGTTGCGGAATGCCGATGGCTTCCGGCCCCAGGCCATCCAGGGGTGACAAGTGCCCCTTGAGCACGAAGTAGCGCCCGCGGTAACCGGTCTGCTCCACCGCGTACACGTCCATCGGCCCTTCCACCACACACAACAGCGTGTCGTCACGGCGTGGATCGGCACATTGCGGGCAGAGTTCTTCCTCGGTAAGGGTGCGGCACTGGCGACAGTGCCCCACACCCGTCATGGCCTGGCTCAGGGCCTGGGCCAACCGGGTACCGCCGCTGCGATCACGCTCCAGCAATTGCAGCGCCATGCGTTGGGCGGTTTTCTGACCCACGCCCGGCAAGGTACGCAAGGCGTCGATCAGTTGGCGAATCAGGGGGCTGAAGCTCATGGGCAATGGGTCCGACAAAACAACGAGACGCGGTTTATACCCGCGCCCCGGATTAGCGTCAAATGGTCAATCCTGCGCGAGGCGCACCACCAACTTGCCGAAGTTGCGCCCTTCCAGCAAACCAATAAAGGCCTCGGGGGCCTGCTCCAGCCCGTCGACCACGTCCTCGCGGAACTTGATCTTGCCGTCGCGCACCCACGGCGCCATCGCACTGAGGAATTCGGGCTGGCGGTCGCCATAGTCGTCGAACACGATAAAGCCCTGGATACGTACGCGCTTGGTGAGCAAGGTCCGTTGCAATGCCGGCAGGCGATCCGGCCCACTTGGCGCCTCATGGGCGTTATAGCCGGCGATCAGGCCACACAGCGGAATACGTGCCTTGGGGTTGAGCAGCGGCACCACCGCATCGAAAACCTTGCCACCGACGTTTTCAAAGTAGATGTCCACGCCCTTGAAGCACGCCTGGGCCAGCTCATCGGCAAAGTGCTCGCTCTTGTGGTCGATACAGGCATCAAAGCCCAACTCGTCTACCACATAGCGACATTTATCCGCGCCACCGGCAATCCCCACCACACGCAAGCCCTTGAGCTTGGCCACCTGCCCCACCACCGAACCCACCGCGCCGGACGCCGCCGCCACGACCAGTGTCTCGCCAGGCGCGGGCTGGCCGATATCCATCAATCCCATATAAGCGGTCATGCCCGGCATCCCCAGTACGCCCAACGCCATCGATGGGCTCGCCAGGCCCTTGGGCACCGGTATCAGGTTGCGACCGTCGGAAATGCTGTGGCTCTGCCAGCCGGTAGAGCCGACCACCAGATCGCCCACCTCGAATTTGGGATTACGCGACTGCTCAATACGACTGACGGCGCCACCGGTCATTACCTCGTCGATTTCTACCGGTGCTGCGTAGGACGGTGCGTCGCTCATGCGTCCACGCATGTAAGGGTCGAGGGACAGGTACAGCGTCTTCAACAGCACCTGGCCGTCCGCCAAATCCGGCAGGGTCACGCGTTCCAGGCGGAAGTTTTCCGGCGTCGGCGCGCCTTGGGGGCGAGAAACCAGGACAATGCGCTGGTTCAGGACCGGTTCTTGAGGCATGAGGGGGCTCCTTTATCGAGTGCGTCGGTATAGGGTGCAGACCTTGCGCACCCCGCCAGGGTTCGATCGGATCACACAAACAAAAATGCCAGGCACGCGGCCTGGCATTGGAGTCTAGCTAACGCCGCCCGATCAGAACGGCAGCTTCATGCCCGGAGGCAGTTGCATGCCGGCGGTCACGCCGGACATTTTGTCCTGGCTGTTGGCTTCGATCTTGCGCACCGCGTCATTGACGGCGGCGGCGAACAACGCTTCGAGCATTTCCAGGTCATCTTCGCCGACACCTGGCAATACGCTTGGGTCGATGCTCACGCGCTTGATGTCGTGACGACCGGTCATCACCACGCTGACCATATCGCCACCGGCTTTACCGGTGACTTCGGCGTTGGCCAGTTCTTCCTGCATCTTGGCCATCTTTTCCTGCATCTGCTGTGCCTGCTTCATCAGGCCGGCCATGCCACCTTTCATCATGGGAATCACCTCAAAGTACGTGGATCAATTTAGTAGCCCGGTGTCAGGATGCCTGGGGCACCGGGGCTTCGACAGGTTCAATTGTATCTTGGCGAACGACTGCGCCGAACTGTTGCATCATTTGCTGGATGAGCGGATCACCATGGATCGAGTCTTCCGCTTCGCGCTGGCGGTTGATACGCCGACGCGTGGCGGCCTGCGCCGGCGTTTCCTGCTCGGGCTTGATCAACTCGATGCTGATCGTCAGCGTACGCCCATGGTACTGGTTCAGGGCATCGTTGAGGCGACGCTGCTGTGTGGCATTGAACAGCGCGCTATGGGCCGGGTCCAGGTGCAGCAGCCAGTGATCGCCTTCGATGGAGATCAGCGTGCAGTTGGCGGCGATACTGCCGGTCATGCCGGAAATCGGCAATTTCGGGAACAACTCCAGCCATTGCAACGCCAGGCCGGTGGCCGGTGCCGCAGCGGGCTCGGCTTCGGGCTCCGGGGCCGGCTCGGCAGTGTGTTCGCTGGCCAGGTCATCCAGGTAGCTGTAGGCCGAATCCATATCCGGCTCAATGTAGTCTTCATCCAGCGGCGGTTCGTCGTCGAGGTCCATGCCTGGCGTGGCGGCATCTACCTGGGCCACGGTCGGCTCGGGAACCGGCGCGCTGACCCACTCAGGGGCGTCGGGCACCACGCTGTCCGGGGTCGGCGTGGGCATCGGCGTCAGTTCCGGCTGTTCGCCGGTAGTTTCCAGCACGGGCTCCACGGCCGGCGCCATCTCGGCTTCCACCGGATCATTCCAGGGCAGGTCGACGACCGGCTCGGGCTCGGGCTCGACGACAGGTTCCGGTTCCGGCTCAGGTTCAGCTACCGAAGCGGGCACAGGTTCAGGCTCAGGTTCATGAACCGGCACAACCGGCGCGGGCGCAGCAACCACTGGCGCGACCACCGCCGCGCCAGCCACTGGTTTGGCGGAATCAACTGTGGCCTGGCTGATCCCCACTGGCTTTAGCGGCTGTCTCGGCGCGTCTGCCGAGTCCGCGGGCCGGAAGGCCAGCATCCGCAGCAGGACCATCTCAAAACCACCACGCGGGTCCGGTGCCAGGGGCAGGTCCCGACGGCCGATCAGGCCCATCTGGTAGTAGAACTGCACATCTTCGGCCGGCAATGCCTGGGCCAGGGCCAGCACGCGGTCGCGGTCGCCGTGGCCGTTGTCGACGCCTTCAGGCAGCGCCTGGGCAATGGCGACCCGGTGCAGCACATTGAGGATTTCCGAGAGCACGCCGTTCCAGTCCGGGCCTTGTTCCGACAGATGGCGCACGGCTTCGAGCAACGCCTTGGCGTCGCCTTCGATCAGCGCGTGCAGCACATCGAAGACCTGGCCGTGGTCGAGGGTGCCAAGCATGGCGCGCACATCGGCGGCCATGACCTTGCCTTCACCAAAGGCGATGGCCTGGTCGGTAAGGCTCATGGCATCGCGCATCGAACCATCGGCAGCGCGACCGAGCAGCCACAGCGCGTCGTCTTCGAACGGCACGTTCTCGACGCCCAGCACGTGGGTCAAATGCTCGACCACCCGCTCGGGGGTCATGTTTTTCAGGGAGAACTGCAGGCACCGCGACAAAATCGTTGCAGGAAGCTTCTGCGGGTCGGTGGTGGCCAGGATGAATTTGACGTAGGGCGGCGGCTCTTCCAGGGTTTTCAACAAGGCGTTGAAGGAATGGCTGGAAAGCATGTGCACTTCGTCGATCAGGTAGACCTTGAAGCGGCCACGACTCGGTGCGTACTGCACGTTATCGAGCAGCTCGCGGGTGTCTTCGACCTTGGTACGGCTCGCGGCGTCGATCTCGATCAGGTCGACGAAACGCCCTTCATCGATTTCCCGGCACACCGAGCAGGTGCCGCAGGGTGTCGAGGTGATGCCGGTTTCACAGTTCAGGCATTTGGCGATGATGCGCGCAATGGTGGTTTTCCCCACCCCACGTGTACCGGTGAACAGGTAGGCGTGGTGCAGCCGCTGGCTGTCCAAGGCATTGATCAGAGCCTTGAGCACATGGGTCTGGCCGACCATTTCGCGGAACGAGCGCGGACGCCATTTACGTGCAAGAACCTGATAACTCATCGAAAACCGTCGCAACTGGAGAGCAGAGGCCGGTAATGCTAGCGGAGCAAGGGGGAAATTGCATCCGGCACGCTCGTCTAATCTGATTTGGCAGGCTTGGCAGGCCCTGCAACAGGCTCGACACGCTCCTGACAAGAACTGACAGCACGGTCTTATAGACTCGGTTTCACTTATCCCCCCGTGCTCAAGGAGCCTGCATGAACACCGTCGGTCACTATTTCCTGCTGTACGTCGACAGTCCCGCCACCAGCGCCAACTTTTACAGCCGCTTGCTGGACAAGCCGCCGGTAGAGCTGGGCCCGACGTTCGCTCTATTCATCCTCGACAACGGCGTCAAGCTGGGCCTGTGGTCGCGGCACACCGTAGAGCCGGCCGCCCAGCTCACCGGGGGCGGTGGCGAAGTAGGCTTCTCGCTGCCTGACAAAGCAGCCGTCGATACCCTGCACGAGCATTGGCTGGAACGCGGCGCGACGATCATCCAGTCACCGACCGCCATGGATTTCGGCTACACCTTTGTCGCCCAGGACCTCGATGGCCATCGGCTGCGGGCGTTCTGCCTGAGTGACTGAGCCCCAGCGCCCTTCCAGGCTGATGGCAGCCACGCTGGCCAATACGACCACCCCGCCGAGCATCACCTGCAACGCAATGTGCTCGCCCAGCAGCGTTGCCGCCATCACCATCGCCACCGGTGGGATGAGGTACATCGCCACCGCTGCGCGACTGACGTCGACATGCTTCAACACATAGCCCCAGGCCAGGTACGCCAGGGCGCTGGGGAAAATACCCAGTACCAGCACCGAGAGGTTCTCCGGCCACGGCGCCTGCATCACCGCGGCCGGCAGGCCCGGCAGGTTCACGCCCAGCATCAACGTGCCGAACCACACCATGTAGCACGCCATGGTCAGCGGGCTGTAGTGGTGCGCATAGTGTTTCTGGATAGCGAAATAGACGCTCCACGAAACGGCCGCCAACAGGAGCAGCAAGCCACGCGGATCGATCTCCCCCACCCCCGCATCGCCCCAGATCACCATCAACACGCCGACCAACCCCAACAGCACACAGCCCCAACGCCAGGCACTGACACGCTCCTTCAAGCAGAACGCTGCGATCAACACACTGAACAAAGGCGCCGACTGAGCCAGCACACTGGACGCCGCCGCCGTCACCCACTGCTGCCCGTTGTTGAGGCTGGTGTGATGCAGGAACACGCCAAAAAAGCCCAGCACCAGCAGCCACGGCAGGTCGCGCAGGCGCGGCCGATCAATACCCACTGCCAGCGCAACGCCGCCCATGAAGACCGACGCGATCAGAAACCGCAGCAATGCCAATTGGCCAGGGCTGTAGCTGTGCAGCCCCATGTGTATGCCGATCGGCGAGTAGGCCCAGCAAAGGATGACGCTGGCGATGACTAGCGTAAGCTTGAAGGGTGACGGGGTATTCATTGACGACATCCGCAAACTGAGTAGGAATGCACTCAGTCTTGGCTGGCACGGGACGCAGGACAATTAACCGTTTCTGACTTCTGAAATCACTGGAACTGAGCAATGGAACTGGCCCAACTGAAAATGGTGCGAGCCGTGGCGCAAACCGGCAGCGTGGCCCAGGCCGCCCTGCAACTGCACTGTGTGCCGTCCAACATCACCACGCGCATCAAGCAACTGGAAAGCGAGTTGGGCACGCCGCTGTTCATCCGCGCCGGACGTGGCCTGGCGATCAGCGCCGCCGGTGAAATCTTCCTGGAGTACTGCGAGCGCATCCTGGCGTTGGTGGAAGAATCCAAACGCGCGGTGGACGTCAACGCGATTCCCCGTGGCACCTTGCGCATCGGTGCCGTGGAATCCAGCGCCAGCGGGCGCCTGCCGCCCTTGCTGGCGGAATACCACCGGCGCTATCCCGAGGTCAGCCTGGAACTGGTCACCGGCGCCTGGGCGCAACTGCTGGACGACCTGCAACACCACCGCCTCGATGTGGCGCTGGTGGCCAGCGGCAACAAGCGCGCCAAGCTCGAACACAGCGTGGTCTACAGCGAACGCCTGGTGCTGATCGCCAGCGCGTCCAGCGAACCGATCAGCAGCGCCAAGGACTTGGCCGGACGCACCCTGCTGGTGTGGCCACCCGGCTGCCCCTACCGCGCCGCACTGGAAAACTGGGTCAAACCCCACGACTTCAAGCCGAGCATCGCCAGCTATGCCAGTTGGGGCACCATCATCGGTTGCGTGAGTGCGGGGATTGGCGTGGCGTTGGCGCCGGAGGGCATCCTGGCCCGCTATGAGCAGGCCAATCAGCTGGCGTCGTACCGGTTCGAGGAACTGCAGGCGGTGGACAACCTGCTGTTCTGGCACAAGGACACCCAACGGCATCTGGCGCGAGATGCCTTCGCCGGGTTACTGCGGGAAACCTTTGGCTGACGCCATTGGGTCTGTGTCAGCTCTTCGGGGCGGCCAGGCGTGCGTACTGGTCCTGGCTGATCCAGCCGGTGAACGAACGATCGTCGGCATTGATGAACTCGACTTGCGCCCAACCATCCTTGAACGCCAGCACGCCGACCACGTCATTCTTGACGATATACGGGCGCTTGGTCGCCTTGGCGCTGGGGGTCTTGAGCAGGTAAGCCTTGTCGGCGGACACCTTCACCAGGCCGATCCATTTCGTGTTGGCGGTCTGGGTCAGGTCCAGGCCGGTGGCGATCTCCGGCATCAGCACATTGAGGCAGCCAGGGTGCTGGCGGCCTTCTGCCACGGTCAGGGTCACACCGTCCGACGAGGGTGCCACGCTGCCAGGGTAGGCGTTGTCGAGCCAGGTCGTCAGCGCAGCGGGCTTGCCTTGCAGGTAGAACGCACAGCTGCGGGTCACGCCCTCGCCCATGGCTTCTGAGTAGTAGCCTTCAACCTGGTGCTCAGGCGTCACAGCCAGCATCAGCCCTTCGTACTTGCCTGAATGCAATGCGGGCGAACCGGCAAAGGCCGGTACCACGGCGCACAACGACAACACACCCATCGCTAGAAAACGCATCATCTTATTTTTTCCCTTCCAGTTTCTCGTAGGCTTTTTGCATCAGCACGTCGTAGTTGCCGTAGTCCTCGCCGTTATAGTTGCGCGCCATGCCGGTAAAGTCCTTGGCCTTCATGGCTTTCATCAACGCCGGGCTCTTGCTGCAAAAACCGAGGAACGCCTTTAGTTGGTTACCGGCATTCACTTTCAATGCCGCGGCGAATTCAAACACCGTCTTGTAACCGCATGACGCGTAGTTGAAGCCCATGATCTGAAACATACCCCAGGACGCCGACATCAACGCCGCTTCCTGATCCAGCGCGAAGGCGGTGGCCATGGTTTCCCAAGCCTTGGTCTGGTCCTTGTTATTGGCCTGCCACTGCGGTCCGGCCTTTTTCTTGTAGGGGTAAGACAGCAGCGGGTGCGCCTGGTCGTAGATGTGCTTGGTGTACTTGCGAAACAGGTGCCCTTCGAAGGCGATCACCGGCAACTTGGCCGGGCCAAACCCCGAACGTCCGCCGGATTCCACCGTGGCAAAGGCCTTGATGATATTCACCGAAATGCCGCCACCCAACTGCGTGGCGGCGTTCTGGAAGTCGGTATCACTGAGGGTCATGCCCCCGTCGCACGTGGCCTGGAGCATCAACTGGCGGTTACGCCGCTCGGCCTCGACCATCGCGCGCATGCGGTCCAGATAGACGTTGACCGTGGCCTGCACGGCGTCCCCCTGGTTGTTGCCGAACACATTGAGAAAGCTCGGAATGCGCACGCCCGGAAAGGCTTTGACCGGCACCTTCACCGCTTCTTCGATGAGGCTGTTGAAGGTACGACCGGTGGGGTCGATCACACCATCGGGGTGGGCATACTTGAGATGACGGAACTGGTACTGGCTGATGCACTGCACCAACTGGCCATCGCACTTGCCGTTTTCGGCCAGCGGAAAACCCATTTTGGGAATGATCAGATTGAATAAATACTGGACGCACTGCACATCGGCGGGCAAGTTGCGGGCTTTACCGGGAGCACCTACCGAAGCACTGATAAGTGGAGGCAAACCTTGCAGGCTTTTCATGACAGACATCCTTGTTAGTTAAAGAAGTGATAGCACTTCAATATCAAGTCCATACCCTTGTCATATTCTGAAACAAGCGGCTGGCGAAAACTAACAAGGCGGTTTTAGGTTGTCCAGAGGCGGATTGGAAAGTTGTGAATCAGCCACACTTAATCCGTCAGCAACCATGGCTCTCGCGAAACTTCTGGCCGCTCTGGTAATCGATCCATTCGACCACATCGTAGGGCAGGTAAAGCTGCGACCTGGCCCGGGAAATCGCTATATAGACCTCGCAGAGGCGCTGGTCGAACGCGTAGGCATCCTTGAACGGGACGTTGGTCAGCAATTCGGGGGTTAGCAGCACCCGTTCGAATTCCATCCCGCCCGCTTCGAGCGCCCGCATTAACAGGCAACGTGTGCCGGGACCGCCGCCAAGACGATTCAAACGCGTGACATCCGCGACATTGAAGCCTTTTTCCAGCTGGCCCTCGACCCACCGGAACGACTCATCGAACTGGCTGGCCTCACGCACCTGCTGCCAGTCGCCCATATCGGCGAAATAAGCGTGCGCGCCTTTTTCGTTGTGTTCGTCGCTGTAGAAGTCCGGTTTGAACAAACCGATGACGCTGATCATGAAGCGTTCCAGATCCTGCTGCGCCGCGTTGCTCGGCAAACCGAAGGGACAGTTGGCCTGGTGCAGCTGGATCGCCCACTTCATGGTGTCCCAATAGGATGCGGTCAACACCACACAGCCTTCCGGCGGCACGAAACCTTGCGGGTAGTGCTCGATGCCGACGTCGGCATCGCGTGCGCCCTCGAAAGGCGTCTTGCACTTTTGCGAGTGCACGCTGATCAACGGGTTGACCAGACGCTCGACATTGCGCCCCGAACGCACGGAGTAGCTGATGTCGCTTTGCCGGACCTCGCGCTTTCGCCTCACCATCACGCCACTGGCCAATTGGTATTCATCACCGAGGGTAATCAGCACCTGACGACCACGTTCGATGATCTGCAGCAACGACGCCGGGATGTCCTGGCTTTCATCGATCAGTACATGGGTGTAACGGGGTGGCACCACACAACCGGCGAGGCTGGCGCGCTTGATCAGCAACAAGGTGGCGAAGCCGGTCTGGCTGGCCCATTGCGGGTTGCTTTCCAGGTAGGTCCACACACGGCTTGAATATTCCAGCAGCACCTGTGCATCCACGCCGCTCAGCGCTTGCTTGAAATGCGGGAAGTGCCGGGCCGACAGGCTGTGATGAGCGGTGTGGCAATAGTTTTCCAACACCTTGAGGCAGACATCCACGGTCGTCTGGCCGTCATGCCCGCGCCAACCGTAGATATCCAGTGCCTGGGCCACCGCCTGCCGGGTGGGTAACCTGGTCGATGTATTCGCCACGGGCGGTCGTGGGCCGTGCAACAACGCCTTAGCGAAAGCGGCAAAAGTGGAACCGGCCTTGCTGTCGCGGGGCAACCCCATGCGCTCGCGCAGCGTTGCCAGCTTTGCCCCCGTGCGCGCCAGTATCAACGTCTGAGCAGGGCGCAGGCACTCGATCAGGGCACCCAGCAGATGGCTCTTGCCGACGCCGGCGTAACCTTGAACGTGCAGGTCTTCATTGAGATTGGCGCGAAACGTGCGCACCAGCTTGTCCTGGGCCGGGCTGAGCCAACGTTCACGATGCCGGGGCGTAATCATCTGCTGGCTGAACGGATCATTGCCGCGCAGGTGACGGACCTTGTAGTCCATATCCCATTGGCCGCTGGGCAGCAGGTAATCTTGCGCCTGGACTTCTTCAGCCGATAAAAGGCGCAGGTTGATGCTCTTGAGCGCGTTGCAGCCAAAGTACAGTTTGCGCGGGTCGAACAACCGCTGTGCTTCGGACAGCAATGTGGCTGCGCCCTCTGCCTGTGTGTCCACCGCCCAGCCGATCAACTTGGCCAGGATGCGCTCGGCGCCCGTACAGGTCAGGTCTTTTTGCGTGGCCTGGGCCAGGTTCTGGATGACCAGCACCGCCGCCAGCTCCGGGTCCGTCAGGCCGACCAGCGCCTTGGCGCCCTCGGCCCCCAGCAAGGCGGCGCAGGTTTCGTCAGTGACCGGCAGGAACACCGGGCTGGATAAATCAAAATGTTCCGGTTGCATACTTCCTCACAGCGTCGCTGGCGTCAGGCTTCGCCGGGTTCAACCTGAACACCCAGCTCAAAGCGATACTCGCCCAGAGATCCCGCCATGCCTCCGGGATACCGCCCCGCTGCACCGGCTGTATTGATCTGCTGCTGCAGTTCGAAAACCGCCATCTCGAACAACCTGCGCAAATCCTCGGTGCTCTGCGCGGCCACATTCAATTGCAGGGTGTACGCGCCGCTCAGTACGGGCGGCGTCGGCTCGGCGGCGGGAGTCGCCTGCGCGACCTGGATTATCTCGGCCTGGCTCAGGATTTCAGCGTGCTCGTCATCCATGAGGTCCAGCACCTTCGATAATTCCAGGGTCTGTTCCGGATGCGATTGAATACGGTCCTTGATTTCCAGGCGCCGCATCTGCCACTCGCGCAATTTTTCGCGAGTGAGGTCGTCGACTTTTTCCACGGGTACTGTCTCCAAATGCCAGGCACTGGAGTATGCCGCCATGGACTGCTCGATGGCAGATGGCGTGAAAGCATTTTTTGAATTGAATTTGATGCGGTGCTGCCCGAAGGCATTAGGAGAAAGAGCGTTATGGAGGCAACCCCACCAGCCACACCCCGGCACACAATGTTCCCGCTGTGGCTGCTCCCTTCCGGGCCTGACCAGGTTAACGGGTAATCGTTGCGGGGGGACCGATGGGGTCACCATAACGACGCCTGCCTCTCGGCAAGCCGCGCCATTGTACCGATCTCATCGGAAGTTACAACTGTTGGTTCCGGATTAAAAATATTAAGGGCTTCAAGCACTTGCCCTAGCCACCAGCCCCCTCCCCTATTGGCTGATCATTGTGCCTGCAACACCTCATCCGCCCGGCCACCCTCCTCCTGAATCACCAGATGAATAAAGTGCAGCTTGGCGATCACCGCCGGCGGCAACACAAAGGGATAGAAATCCGGCTGGCCCATGCTGCGCGACAGCTCGTTGAGCATGCCGGCCAGTTCGATCCAGGCGTTGACGAACGCCAGGAATGCCGGGCCGCCAGGGTGCTCGGGGTCGTAGAGGGTGGTGAGCGGGAATGGCTGGTAATCCAGTTCCATCTCACGCGCGCGCATGCCGAAGCCGAGGGCGGTGTCGACGGCGTCCATCATGTGCAGATAGTGCGCCCAGGTTTCCGCCCAATCTTCCCAGGGGTGCATGGTGGCGTAGGCGCTGACACAGGTGAGCTGCCAGCCCGGGCGCGGCCCGTTCTGGTAGTGCTGGTCGAGGGCTTCGGCATAACTGGCGCGTTCGTCACCGAACAGTTGGCGAAAAGCAGGCAACCAATGGGAATTGGCAATCAGGCGCTCCCAGTAGTAATGGCCGACTTCATGGCGAAAATGGCCCAGCAGGGTGCGATAAGGCTCGCGCATCTGTACCCGGACTTGTTCGCGGTGGGCATCGTCGGCCTCCTTGATGTCTAGGGTGATCAAGCCGTTGGCGTGGCCGGTCATGGGCGCGTTGCCTTCCAGGTCGATGCCGATGAAATCGAAGGCCAGGCCGGTGTCTTCATCGACGCTTTTGGGCACGACTTGCAGGCCCAGGCTGATCAGTTGCGCCACCAGGCGCCGCTTGGCGGTTTCCACTTTGCGCCAGCGCTCGGGGTTTTCCGCAACCGAAAGATCGGGGATGGTGCGGTTCAGGCTGCAAGCCACGCACAGCGGCGCGGTGCTGTGGGCCGGGATCAACCAGTTGCAGGCGGCGGGGGTATCGAGGTTGGCACAGCGACGGAAGGCGCCGGCGTCGGGATGGTCATCCTGTAGCCACGTGCCCTCCACGGGGCCGGGGTGCAGCGAGGCCAGGCGACTTTGCCGGGGTTCATAACCCAGCAGCGCCTGGCAGGCCAGGCATTGGCTGTTGCGAAAGAACAATGACTGACCGCAACGGCACTGCCACACCTTGCTATCGCGAGACGTATTGGCCACGAAGGGCGCCGCAATGCGTGAACTGAGTTGCTCGAAGTAGCGGAACATGGCGATCTCTCCCTGGGTGACTGAGACTAGATCATTTGCGGGTTGAGATCGTTCCACTTTCCTACACTGTCGCCTGTAGTGAGCGGGCTTGCCCCGCGCTGGGTGGCGCAGCCGCCCCAACAGGGACGCCGCGGTGTTGCAGAAAGACCGAGGTGCCTGGGTTTAGGGCGGCTGCGCCGCCCAGCGCGGGGCAAGCCCGCTCACTACAAAGCTGGGCCCGATAGGGACGTTGCGGTGTTTTAGATAGACCGAGGTGCCTGGTTTGGGGCGGCTGCGCCGCCCAGCGCGGGGCAAGCCCGCTCACTACAAGCCACGTTTTCAGACTGGGATGTTGTGCTTGGCCAGGAACGCAACGAAGGCTGCCTCATCCAGCACTTTCAAGCCCAACTCACTGGCTTTGGCCAATTTCGAACCGGCGCCTGGCCCCGCGACCACGCAGTGGGTTTTCGCCGAAACGGAACCCGCAACCTTGGCGCCAAGGCTTTCGAGCTTGTCCTTGGCCACATCGCGGCTCATCAGCTCCAGGGAGCCCGTCAGCACCCAGGTATGGCCGGCTTCCGGCAAGCCTTCGATGACCTTCTTCTCGCTCTGCCAATGCATGCCGAAGTCCTTGAGCTGCTGCTCAATGGCCAGGGCATGCGTGGCGTTGCCTGCGTTATCGAAGAAATCGCGCACCGCCTTGGCTTGCTTCTCGGGCAGTGCCTGGCGCATATCCAGCCAGTCGGCCTTGATCACGCCCTCAAGGGTGCCGAATTTGTCCGCCAGTTTCTGCGCCGCCCCCGGGCCGACGCTCGGCACGTGAAGTTTGTCGAGCAGACCGCCCAAGGTCGTGCTGGCCGCGAATTCAGCGCTCAGCTCGCCCTGATCCTGCAATTGCAGGCCGCACTCCTGCGGTGACAGCAGCGCGCCGATCACGTCCTGGTTGTGGCTGTCTTCAAAGAAACTATGGATTTCATGCGCCACCTCCAGGCCGACATCCGGCAGGTACGTCAACACCTCCGGCAAGGCTTTCTGCACCCGCTCCAGGGACGCCAGGGAGCGCGCCAGTACCTTGGCGGTCTCCTCGCCCACGTCGGGAATGCCCAGGGCGTAGATGAAGCGCGCCAAGGTCGGCGTCTTGCTGTTTTCAATGGCCGTGATCAGCTTCTTGCTGGAGATGTCGGCAAAGCCTTCCAGGTCGATGATCTGCTCGTACTTGAGTTTGTAGAGGTCGGCGGGCGAGCCGATGAGTTTTTCATCCACCAGTTGCTCGATGGTCTTGTCGCCCAGGCCATCGATATCCATGGCACGCCGCGAAACAAAATGAATGATCGCCTGCTTGAGCTGCGCCCCACAGGCCAGGCGGCCGACGCAGCGGTACACCGCGCCTTCGCTGACGGTCTCCTTGCCTTTGCTGCGCTTGACCAACTGCGTGCGCTCCACATGGGAGCCACACACCGGGCAGCTCTCGGGCACCTGCACGGCGCGGGCGTTTTCCGGGCGACGCTCAAGTACCACCGAAACCACCTGCGGGATCACATCCCCGGCACGACGGATAATCACCGTATCGCCGATCATCAGGCCCAGGCGCGCCACCTCATCCATATTGTGCAAGGTCGCATTGGACACGGTCACACCGGCCACCTTCACCGGTTTCAGGCGCGCCACCGGTGTCACCGCACCGGTGCGGCCGACCTGGAATTCCACGTCGAGCAGCTCGGTCAACTCTTCCATGGCCGGGAATTTATGAGCGATGGCCCAGCGCGGCTCGCGGGCGCGGAAACCCAGTTCACGCTGGGAGGCAATGCTGTTGACCTTGAACACCACACCGTCGATTTCATAGGGCAGGCTGTTACGACGCTCGCCAATATCGCGGTAGTAATCCAGGCAATCCTGAATGCCCTTGGCCAGCTTCAACTCGCGGCTGATCGGCATGCCCCACTTCTGCAGTTGCTGCAGGTTGCCGATATGGGTGTCGCTGATATCGGTGGTCACACCGTAGCAGCAGAACTCCAGCGGACGGCTGGCGGTGATCTTCGAGTCCAGCTGGCGCAGGCTGCCGGCGGCGGCGTTGCGCGGGTTGGCGAAGGTCTTGCCGCCCACTTCCAGTTGCGATGCGTTGAGACGCTCGAAACCGGCCTTGGACATGAACACTTCGCCGCGCACTTCCAGGGTCGCCGGCCAGCCGCTGCCGTGCAGCTTCAGCGGGATATTGCGCACGGTGCGCACGTTGACGCTGATATCTTCACCAGTGGTGCCATCGCCACGGGTTGCGCCGCGCACCAATTCGCCGTCTTGATAAAGCAGGCTGACCGCCAGGCCATCCAGTTTCGGTTCACAGCTGTACTCCACCGCCGCGCCGCCCCCAAACAGATCGCCCACCGGCAGATCGAGGCCCTCGGTGACCCGGCGATCGAATTCAAGCATGGTGGATTCATCGAACGCGTTGCCCAGGCTGAGCATCGGGATCTCATGCCTGACCTGGGTGAACGCCGACAACGCCGCACTGCCGACCCGCTGCGTCGGTGAATCACGCGTCACCAGTTCCGGATGCTCGGCCTCCAGGGCCTTGAGCTCATGGAACAAGCGGTCGTACTCGGCGTCCGGAATACTCGGCTCGTCGAGGACGTGGTAGCGGTAGTTGTGCTGATCCAGTTCAGCGCGCAATTCGAGGATACGGGTATGGGCGGCGGTCATGGGTGTTCTCTCATAAAGCAAAAGAGCAGCCGAAGCTGCTCAATATGTTAGTGCACGGATTCTACAGGCAACGCTTAAGATCGGACCTCAGCGCTTCTGTGTCAGGGCGCGACGCTCGAACTCGACAATGCGCTGACGGTAGTGCTCGATGGTCTGGGCCGTCAGGACGCTGCGCTGGTCATCCTTGAGCTCGCCGTTGAGTTCCTGGGACAGCTTGCGCGCCGCAGCCACCATCACGTCGAACGCTTGTTTCGGATGACGCGGGCCTGGCAAACCGAGGAAGAAACTCACCGCCGGAGTGCTGAACAGGTCGATATCGTCCAGATCAAAGGTGCCTGGCTTGACCGCATTGGCCATGGAAAACAGCACTTCGCCATTACCGGCCATGCTTTCGTGACGGTGGAAAATATCCATCTCGCCAAAACGCAGGCCGCTTTCCAGGATGTTCTGCAACAGCGCCGGGCCTTTGAAGCCAGCAGCGTCACGGCAGATCACGCTGATCACCAAGACTTCCTCAGCGGCCGGCTGATCGTTGACCGACTGGCGTGGAGCACTGCTTTTGGTCGCAGTCTCATCCGGGAAATCGCCGTCACGGCTGCTGAAGCTCGGGCCATCGTCGACATCGAGGTTCAGGTCGCCCTGATGCGGCTCGGCGACCGCGGCGGCGTTGCGCTTGCCGCGCTTGGAAGATGGCTCGCGGGCTTCACGCACCGGCGCACTCATCGACGGCAGGTCGTGCTCGTCCAGCTGCGGCTCTTTATGGGTATCCAGCACACGGGGCGGCCCCAGCAGCTCGGCGTTGCCGTCGTCGTCAGGCAAATTGGACAGATTGCGGTCCAGACGGAACTTGAGCTTGCCCTTGCCACCGCGCATGCGGCGCCAGCCATCAAAAAGAATACCGGCAATGACAATAATGCCGATGACGATCAGCCACTCGCGCAGACCGATTTCCATGTAATCCCGTGCCTCTAATAAAAAATGCTGAAAAATAAGGGGCTTAGCAACGTGCAAACCGCTTTAAAACGTGGCGCCAACTCTATGTTCTGACTGACGTTTTGCCCACGCATACGAAAAATTGACATTAAACTAGCACGACCAAAGATAACTTTACACCGTCTGTCAAAATGCCTTGAACAAATATGTCCATTTGCCACTTTCGCCAGACCGGTAAATCATCCTACGCAGCGCTAAGAATTATCCCTCATGACGAGGTTTAAGATTCCACCATCGCCATTGCTTCTTCCACATCCACGGCCACCAAGCGAGAACACCCGGGTTCGTGCATCGTCACCCCCATCAATTGATCCGCCATTTCCATGGCGATCTTGTTGTGGGTGATATAGATGAACTGCACCGTCTGCGACATCTCTTTAACCAGTCGGGCGTAACGTCCCACGTTAGCGTCATCCAGCGGGGCATCAACCTCATCGAGCATGCAGAACGGCGCCGGATTCAACTTGAAGATGGCAAACACCAGGGCCAATGCCGTCAGGGCCTTTTCGCCACCGGACAACAAATGGATGGTGCTGTTCTTCTTGCCCGGAGGCCGCGCCATGATCGTCACCCCTGTATCGAGTAGATCTTCGCCCGTCAGTTCCAAGTAAGCGCTGCCACCACCGAAAACTTTCGGGAATAAGGCCTGTAAACCGCCATTAATCTGATCAAAGGTATCTTTGAAGCGGTTGCGGGTTTCCTTGTCGATCTTGCGGATCACGTTTTCCAGCGTGTCCAGGGCCTCGACCAGATCGGCATCCTGGGCATCCAGATAACGTTTACGCTCGGACTGCTGCTGATACTCATCGATGGCCGCGAGGTTGATCGCGCCGAGCCTTTGAATACGTGCGGCAATGCGCTCGAGTTCTTCTTCCGCGTCTTTTTCGTTAGCCTGGGCGTCCAGGGTGTTGAGCACGCCGTGCAGGTCGTAGCCATCTTCCAATAGTTGATCTTGCAGGGCCTTGCGGCGCACGGTCAGGGCTTGCCATTCCATGCGCTGCTGTTCGAGCTGGCTGCGGATCAGCTGGGATTGCTGCTCGGCCTGGGTCCGACGTTTTTCCGCATCGCGCAGCTCGCGGTCGGCGTCCTCCAGGGCGATCTGGGCGGTCTTGAGTTCTTCGTCAACGCTCATGCGTTTGTCGAGCAACTCTTCGAGCTTGAGCCGCAACTCTTCCAGCGGGGCTTCGCCCTCCTCCAGGTTGAGGCTCAGTTGCTCGCGTTTTTCGGTGAGCCGTTCGGACTGCATCTCCAGGCGCTCAAGGGCCTGGCGCGTGGCATCGTGCTGGGTGCGCAAGGAGCCGAGGCGAACCGCCAATTGGTGCGCGTGGTCCTTGTGCTGCCGCGCTTCCTGGCGCACGCGGTCGAGGCGTTCGCGCAGGCTGTCGCGCTGGGCCAGCAGCAGTTCGCGCTGCTCGGTGTCGAGTGCCATGCTGTCGAGCGCCTCCTGCAATTGCAGGCGCGCTTCGCCGATCTGCTCGTGCTCCAGGGCACGCTGCTCGCCAATCTCGGCCACTTCTTCATCAAGGCGGGTGCGGCGCAGGGTCAGTTGCTCCGCCTTGGCTTTGCTCGCCGAGAGCTGGGCTTTCAACTCGCCTTGCTGGCGCGCTTCATCCTGCAACAGACGGCGTAAATGCTCGCGGCCGGTCTCCTGTTGGCGCTGGGTGGCGCGCAGGGTTTGCAATTCGGTTTCCAGGCTTTCCAGGGTGGCTTCGCGCTCTTCACGCTCGGCGATCAGGTTGACGATCTCCTGACCACGGGCCAGAACGCCGCTCTGCGCTTCACTGGCGCGGCGCACGCGCAGGAAGTGGCGACCGACCCAGTAACCGTCGCGACTGATCAGGCTTTCGCCGGCCGCCAACTGACCACGCAAGGCAAGGGCCTGCTCCAGGGAGTCCACCGGTTTGACCTGGCCCAGCCAGGGCGCCAGATCAATCGCCGCCTCAACCTTATCCAACAAACTGCCCGGCACACGCACGCCATCGGCTGCCGGGCTGAGCAAACGCAGATCGCCCTGGGCGAAACCGGCCAGGTCGAAGCCGCCGAAATCATCGACCAGTACGGCTTGCAGGTCGGCGCCGAGCACGGTTTCCACCGCCAGCTCCCAACCCGCTTCAACCTTCAAGCCTTCAGCCAGGCGCGGGCGCTCGGCCAGATGTTGCTCGCGCAGCCACTCGGCAGTACCGGTGCCCGGATCCAGCGCGGCTTGCTGCAGGGCTTCAAGGGACGCCAGGCGACCGTTGAGCCGCTGTAAATCGCCCTGCGCCTGCTGCTGGGCCTGGGTCGCCTGTTGCAGTTGCTGGCGCAGTTGCTCCAGGCGCTCCACCTGTTGTTCTTCGCTGGCCTCCAGCTCTTCCAGGGTCATTTCGCTTTCAGCCAGTTGCTCGCTGAGCTCCATGATCGCCGCGTCTTCCGGGTCGGCGGCGAGCAAGGCGCGCTCTTCCTGCATCCGGCGCTGGCGCTCGGCCAGGCGCTCCATACTGGCTTCCAGTTGCTGGATGCGTGACTGCTGGACCTCGGCCTGGCGGCGCGGCTCGGCGGACTTCAGGTTGAACGCATCCCACTGTTCCTGCCAGCCATGCATGGTGGTTTCGGACTCTTCCAGGGCCGCGGCAGCTTCTTCGGCGGCGGCGCTGGTGATTTCCTGCTCGGGGGTGAGCATGTCCAGCTCTTCGCCGAGGGTCAGCAGCAAGGTACGGTCATGTCCCAGGTGCGATTCGGTCTCCAGGCGCGCCCGTTCGGCTTCCTTCAGGTCGTCCTGCAATTGGCGCAGACGCTGCTGGCCATGCTGGATGCTCTGCTCGACGCGGGCGATATCACCGCCCACCGAATAAAACCGGCCTTGCACCAGATTGAAGCGCTCGGACAGGTCATGGTGCCCGTCACGCAGGCGTTCGATGCTGGCGTCGGCGTTACGCTGTTCGGCCACCAGGGCTTCGAAGCTGATCTCCTGGGTGCCGATGATCGCTTCGCGCTGGCCGACCTGGTCATTCAACGCCTGCCAACGCAAGGCCGAGAGTTGCGCCTTGAGCTGGCGCTCCTCGCCCTTGTATTCCTGATACTTCTCGGCGGCCTGGGCCTGGCGGTGCAGGCGCTCCAACTGGCGCTCCAGCTCTTCGCGCAGGTCGGTCAGGCGGGCGAGGTTTTCATGGGTGCGGCGGATACGGTTTTCGGTCTCGCGGCGGCGCTCCTTGTACTTGGAGATGCCGGCCGCTTCCTCGATAAAGTTACGCAAGTCTTCAGGCTTGGCTTCGATCAGCTTGGAGATCATGCCCTGTTCGATGATCGAGTAGCTGCGCGGGCCCAGGCCCGTGCCGAGGAATATATCGGTAATGTCGCGGCGCCGGCATTTGGTGCCGTTGAGGAAGTAACTGTTCTGGCTGTCGCGGGTCACTTTGCGGCGGATGGAGATTTCCGCATAGGCCGCATACTCGCCGATCAGGGTGCCGTCGGAGTTGTCGAACACCAGCTCGATACTGGCCTGGCTCACCGGCTTGCGGCTGGTGGAGCCATTGAAGATGACGTCGGTCATCGACTCGCCGCGCAAGTTCTTCGCGGAGCTCTCGCCCATCACCCAACGGACGGCGTCGATGATGTTCGACTTGCCGCAACCATTGGGCCCGACCACCGCCGCCATATTACTGGGGAAGTTCACCGTGGTCGGGTCGACGAAGGATTTGAACCCCGCCAACTTGATGCACTTGAGCCGCACGCTTAGGCGTCCGCCAACGCAGCGATCACCAGCGAGCTGCTGCGCTGGCAGTAGGCCGACAACACCAGGCGAATCTGTACCAGATCACGCGCCAGCACTGCGGCGAGCAATTGCTCGAACAGCACCAGGTATTCACTCATGGACGCCTTGCGCTGATCCAGGGCCAGGTAATACGCACGGTTCATCGCCGGTTGCAGGTTTTCGACGGTTTCCTGCAGGTACGGGTTGTTCGCAAACGGGTACGCGGCACGCATCACATTGAAGCTTTCTTCGACGAAGGCGCGGATGTCCCCCCGCGCATAACTGCCCTCCAGGCGTTGCTGGATTTGCAGGAATGGCGCCATGTCGGCCTGGGTCTGCCAGCCTTCGGCAACCGCATTGCCGAGCAGGATGTACATTTCGCCCATCAGCGTGCACAGGCTCTGCACCTTGTGCGCGGTGAGTTCGGTGACGTGTGCGCCACGGCGCGGCAGGATCGCGATGAGATGACGGCGTTCGAGGATCAGCAAGGCTTCGCGCACGGAACCACGGCTGACATTGAGCGCCAGCGTGACTTTCTGTTCCTGGATTCGCTCCCCAGGCTTGAGATCGCCGCGAATGATACGTTCGGCGAGGTGGTGAGCAATTTGCTCGGCGAGACTGTCCGGCGCCTTGAACGTCATGTTTTCCCTTCAGAATCTTCTGTCAATACAAGCGCGGCAGTGTAGCGCATTGGCCCATTGATGGCGCTATGTCCACCAAGGCGAATTTGGCATGAAACACGCAAGCCTCAAAGCCCACAAGCCCCGAAAAACACCGGTCCCAGAAGATTGGACCATAATTGAAAGTGTTGTGACCGAAGTTTCTTGACCTTCTGGTCAGAAAATCATTGACCGAAAAGTCAGACATGACTAGATTCGGCGCAAAGCGGTTAACAACAATAATGAGTCTGCGAGGCCTTCCGTGATCCAGTTTTTACTCAACCAGGAACTCCGTAGCGAGCACGCCCTGGACCCCAACCTGACCGTGCTCAACTATTTGCGTGAGCATCTGGGCAAATCCGGTACCAAGGAAGGCTGCGCCAGTGGCGACTGCGGTGCCTGCACCGTGGTGGTCGGCGAACTGCATACCGATGCTCAAGGTGCCGAGCAGATCCGTTATCGCAGCCTCAACTCATGCCTGACCTTTGTTTCGTCACTGCACGGCAAGCAACTGATCAGCGTAGAAGACCTCAAGCACCAAGGCCAACTGCACAGCGTGCAACAGGCCATGGTCGAGTGCCATGGCTCGCAATGCGGCTTTTGCACCCCAGGTTTTGTGATGTCGTTGTTCGCGCTGCAAAAGAACAGCGATGCGCCCGACAGCCAGAAAGCCCATGAAGCCCTGGCCGGCAACCTGTGCCGGTGCACCGGCTACCGCCCGATCCTGGCGGCCGCCGAGCAGGCGTGCTGCAACAAACCTGCGGATCAGTTCGACAGCCGCGAAGCCGAGACCATCGCCCGCCTCAAAGCCATCGCGCCAACGCAAACCGCTGAACTCAACAGCGGCGACAAGCGCTGCCTGGTACCGCTGACCGTGGCTGACCTGGCCGACCTCTACGACGCGTATCCGCAAGCCCGCCTGCTGGCCGGCGGCACCGACCTGGCACTGGAAGTCACCCAGTTCCACCGCACCCTGCCGGTGATGATTTATGTCGGCAACATTGAAGAGATGAAGCGTATCGAGTCGTTCGACGACCGCCTGGAAATCGGCGCGGCCACCGCGTTGTCCGATTGTTATAGCGCGCTGCACCATGAGTACCCGGACTTCGGTGAGCTGCTGCACCGCTTCGCGTCCTTGCAGATCCGCAACCAGGGCACCCTGGGCGGCAATATCGGCAATGCCTCGCCAATCGGCGATTCACCCCCGCTGCTGATCGCACTGGGCGCGCAGATCGTGTTGTGCAAGGGTGAAACCCGCCGCACCCTGGCCCTGGAGGATTACTTCATCGACTATCGCGTCACTGCCCGCCAGGACAGCGAATTCATCGAGAAAATCATCGTACCCAAGGGCCACACGCTGTTTCGTGCCTACAAGGTGTCCAAGCGCCTGGACGATGATATTTCCGCCGTCTGCGCCGCCTTCAATCTCAAGCTCGACAACGGTGTGATCAGCCAGGCCCGCGTCGCGTTCGGCGGCATGGCCGCCACGCCCAAGCGGGCGAAAAGCTGCGAAGCGGTGTTGGTCGGCGCCACCTGGAATGCCGCCACCGTGGAAAAAGCCTGTGCCGCCCTGGCCGAGGATTTCACCCCGCTCTCGGACTTCCGCGCCAGCAAGGAATACCGCCTGCTCAGCGCACAGAACCTGCTGCGCAAATACTTCATCGAACTGCAAACGCCGCACATCGAGACTCGGGTGACCGCTTATGTCTAACCATCACGCCGTCGTTAAAACCCAGGCCGAACTCGCCGAGCTGTTTGCCCAGGACCTCACCTCCGGGGTTGGCCGCAGCGTCAAGCATGACAGCGCCGCCAAACACGTCAGCGGCGAAGCGCAGTACATCGATGACCGCCTGGAATTCCCCAACCAGTTGCACCTGTATGCGCGCATGTCCGACCGTGCCCACGCCAGGATTCTGAGCATCGACACCGCCCCTTGCTACGCCTTTGACGGTGTGCGCATCGTCATCACTCACGAAGACGTACCGGGCCTCAAAGACATCGGCCCGCTGATGCCCGGCGACCCGCTGCTGGCGATCGATACGGTGCAGTTCGTCGGCCAGGTGGTCCTGGCCGTCGCCGCCCGCGATCTGGAGACCGCCCGCAAGGCGGCGATGGCGGCAATCATCGAATACGAAGACCTGGAGCCGGTGCTGGACGTGGTCGAAGCGTTTCGCAAACAGCATTTCGTGCTCGACAGCCACACCCACCAACGGGGTGATTCGGCAGGCGCGCTGGCCACTGCGAAAAACCGCCTGCAGGGCACGTTGCATATCGGCGGTCAGGAACATTTCTACCTCGAAACCCAGATCTCATCGGTCATGCCCACCGAAGACGGCGGCATGATCGTCTACTGTTCCACGCAAAACCCCACCGAAGTGCAAAAGCTGGTGGCGGAGGTGTTGGACGTGTCGATGAACAAAATCGTCGTCGACATGCGCCGCATGGGCGGTGGTTTCGGTGGCAAGGAAACCCAGGCCGCCAGCCCGGCGTGCCTGTGCGCGGTGGTCGCGCGCCTGACCGGCCAGCCGACCAAGATGCGCCTGCAGCGTGTGGAAGACATGCTGATGACCGGCAAGCGTCACCCCTTCTACATCGAATACGACGTGGGCTTTGATGACAGTGGCCGCTTGCAGGGCATCAACCTGGAACTGGCGGGGAACTGCGGCTGTTCGCCGGACCTGTCCAACTCGATTGTCGATCGCGCCATGTTCCACGCCGACAACGCCTATTACCTGGGCGATGCCATGGTCAACGGCCACCGCTGCAAGACCAACACTGCCTCCAACACCGCCTATCGCGGCTTCGGCGGCCCGCAAGGCATGGTCGCCATCGAGGAAGTGATGGACGCCATCGCCCGCCACCTGGCGCTGGACCCGCTGGCCGTGCGCAAGGCCAACTACTACGGCAAGACCGAGCGCAACGTCACCCATTACTACCAGACGGTCGAGCACAACATGCTCGAAGAAATGACCGCCGAACTTGAGGCCAGCAGCCAATACGCCGAACGCCGCGAAGCGATCCGGCTGTACAACGCCCACAGCCCGATCCTGAAAAAAGGCCTGGCGCTGACGCCGGTGAAATTCGGCATTTCGTTCACCGCCAGCTTTCTCAACCAGGCCGGTGCGCTGATCCACATCTACACCGACGGCAGCATCCACTTGAACCATGGCGGCACCGAGATGGGCCAGGGCTTGAACACCAAGGTCGCGCAAGTGGTGGCCGAAGTGTTCCAAGTGGATATCGGCCGTGTGCAGATAACCGCCACCAACACCGACAAGGTGCCGAATACCTCACCGACGGCGGCTTCCAGCGGTGCCGACCTGAACGGCAAGGCCGCGCAGAACGCGGCCGAAACCATCAAGCAGCGCCTGGTGGAATTTGCGGCGCGCAAATACGACGTCAGCGAAGCGGATGTGGCCTTCCACAACGGCCATGTGCGGGTGCGCGATCAGATCCTGACCTTCGAGGCGCTGATCCAGCAGGCGTACTTCGCCCAGGTGTCGCTGTCGAGCACCGGGTTCTACAAGACCCCGAAAATCTTCTACGACCGCAGCCAGGCGCGCGGCCGGCCGTTCTACTACTTCGCATTCGGCGCGGCCTGCTGTGAGGTGATCGTCGACACCCTGACCGGCGAATACAAGATGCTGCGCACCGACATCCTTCACGACGTGGGGGCCTCGTTGAACCCGGCTATCGACATCGGTCAGGTGGAAGGCGGCTTTATCCAGGGCATGGGCTGGCTGACCATGGAGGAGCTGGTGTGGAACAACAAGGGCAAATTGATGACCAACGGCCCGGCGAGCTACAAGATCCCGGCGGTGGCCGACATGCCCCTGGACCTGCGGGTGAAGCTGGTGGAAAACCGCAAGAACCCGGAGGACACGGTGTTCCACTCCAAGGCCGTGGGTGAGCCGCCATTTATGCTCGGGATTGCCTCGTGGTGTGCGATCAAGGATGCCGTGGCGAGCCTGGGTGATTATCGCCATCAGCCGCAGATCGATGCGCCGGCGACACCGGAGCGGGTGTTGTGGGGGTGTGAGCAGATGCGGCAGTTGACCACTGCGAAGACGCAGGAGACTGAACTGGCCTGATCGTTCCCACGCTCTGCGTGGGAATGCCACCCTGGACGCTTGGCGTCCGCTCTTGTGACGCCGAGCGTCACGGTATGCATTCCCACGCAGAGCGTGGGAACGATCTGACTGGAGGTGACTATGAACAACTGGATCAGCGCCCTCGCCGACCTGCAGAACCAGGGTGAACCCTGCGTGCTGGTGACCATCATCGAAGAGCTCGGCTCCACGCCGCGCAATGCCGGCTCCAAGATGGTGATCAGCGCCGCGCAGAGCTTCGACACCATCGGCGGCGGGCACCTGGAATACAAGGCCATGCAGATCGCCCGCGACATGCTCGTGCGGGGTCAGCAGAACACTCATCTGGAACGCTTCAGCCTGGGCGCGAGCCTGGGCCAGTGCTGCGGCGGCGTGACGGTGCTGCTGTTCGAACTCATGGGCCAGGTGCAGGCGCAGATCGCGGTGTTCGGCGCCGGCCATGTCGGCCGTGCGCTGGTGCCGTTGCTGGCGAGCCTGCCGTGCCGGGTGCGCTGGATCGATTCGCGTGATCAGGAGTTTCCGCAGCACATCCCCCAGGGCGTGCGTAAAATCGTCAGCGAAGAGCCGGTGGACGAAATTGCCGACCTGCCGGTGGGTAGTTACTGCATCGTCATGACCCATAACCATGCGCTGGACCTGGAACTGACCGCCGCCCTGCTCAAGCGTAATGACTTTGCGTATTTCGGCCTGATCGGTTCGAAGACCAAACGCGTCAAGTTCGAACACCGCCTG
This sequence comes from Pseudomonas sp. R19M, assembly GCF_050312585.1. NCBI lineage: Bacteria > Pseudomonadati > Pseudomonadota > Gammaproteobacteria > Pseudomonadales > Pseudomonadaceae > Pseudomonas > Pseudomonas sp. R19M. Next base: position 22,501 of record NZ_JBNPJV010000073.1, on the reverse strand, counting down.
CGTGATCGGGGCTTCGACACCGCACAACTGCAACGCATGCGCTGCCCCATGGGCCTCACCGAGGTCAAGGGCAAGCTGCCGGCAGAGATCGCCATCTCCATCGCCGGTGAAATCATCGCCACCTATAACGCCCATTTCGGCCAGCACACCGCGAGCGCCGAACCCATTGCCAAGCTGCTGCCGGCGTCCCGTCGCAGCCAAGCTTCGACTCCTTTTGCCAAGCATTGAGATGACCATGCCTTTGACTCGCAAAGCCTACCGTGCCGCCCTCCTGCACAGCATCGCCGACCCCGCTGAAGTCGGGATCGAAGCCTCCTATGAGTATTTCGAAGACGGCCTGCTGGTGATCGAAAACGGCAAGATCAGCGCGCTCGGCCATGCCGGCGACCTGCTGCCGACCCTGCCCGCCGATATCGACATCACCCATTACCAGGATGCGCTGATCACTCCCGGCCTGATCGACACTCATATTCACCTGCCGCAAACCGGCATGGTCGGCGCCTATGGCGAGCAGCTGCTGGACTGGCTCAACACCTACACTTTCCCGTGCGAAAGCCAGTTCGCCGACAAGGCGCACGCCGAGGAAGTCGCCGATATTTTCATCAAGGAACTGCTGCGCAACGGCACCACCACCGCATTGGTGTTCGGCAGCGTGCACCCGCAGTCGGTGAATGCGTTCTTTGAAGCAGCGGAAAAGCTCGACCTGCGCATGATCGCCGGCAAAGTGATGATGGACCGCAATGCGCCGGACTACCTCACCGACACCGCCGAATCCGGCTACCAGGAAAGCAAGGCGTTGATCGAACGCTGGCATGGCAAAGGCCGCCTGCACTATGCCGTCACGCCGCGCTTCGCGCCGACCAGCACACCGGAGCAATTGGCGCTGGCCGGCCAGCTGCTCGGCGAATACCCGGACCTGTACATGCAGACTCACATCAGTGAGAACAAGCAGGAAGTCGAATGGGTGAAAGCGCTGTTCCCGGAGCGCAACGGCTACCTGGACGTGTACGACCACTACAAGCTGCTGGGTGAACGTTCGGTGTTCGCCCATGGCGTGCATCTGTGCGATGAAGAGTGCGCACGGTTGGCCGAGACCGGCTCGGCGGTGGCGTTCTGCCCGACGTCGAACTTCTTCCTCGGCAGCGGCTTGTTCAACCTGCCGATGGCCGAGAAACACAAGTTGAATGTGGGGCTGGGCACGGACGTCGGCGGCGGCACCAGCTTCTCACTCCTGCAAACCTTGAACGAAGCCTACAAGGTCATGCAACTGCAGGGGGCGCGGTTGAGCCCGTTCAAGTCGCTGTACCTGGCGACCCTGGGCGGCGCGCGCGCACTGCGCCTGGAAGACAAGATCGGCACCTTGCAACCGGGCACCGATGCGGACTTCCTGGTACTGGACTACAACGCCACGCCACTGCTGAGCTATCGCCTGAAGCAGGCCAATCACATTGCCGAGACGTTGTTTGTGTTGATGACGCTGGGGGATGACCGCACGGTGTTGCAGACGTATGCAGCCGGTCAATTGGTGCACCAACGCTGACTCCACCAACACCCCACGACAGTGTGGGAGGACTTGCTCCCTCCCACATGTGATTGGGTTTACAGCTTTATGGAGGAGCGCCCCGGCTTCTTGGTCTGCAGCAAATGCGAGAACACCGCATGCAGGTCATCCGATGCGCTCTCTTCATCGAGGTTGAGCTTGCTGTCGATGTGATCCATGTGGTGCATCATCAGGTTCACCGCCAGCGTCGCGTCGCGCGCTTCGATCGCGTCGATCAACTGGGTGTGCTCATCATAGGAACAGTGCGAGCGGTTGCCGCTTTCGTACTGGGCGATGATCAATGAAGTCTGGGACACCAGGCTGCGCTGGAAGCTGATCAGCGGCGCATTCTTCGCCGCTTCGGCCAGCTTCAGATGGAATTCACCGGAGAGGCGGATGCCCGCGCCACGGTCGCCACGGGAGAAACTGTCGCGCTCGTCATTGACCATCTGACGCAACTCGGCCAACTGATCGGCAGTGGCGTGCTGCACCGCCAACTCGGTGATCGCACGCTCCACCAGACGCCGGGCCAGGAATACCTGGCGCGCCTCTTCCACACTCGGGCTGGCCACCACCGCACCGCGATTGGGCCTCAACAGCACCACGCCTTCATGGGCCAGGCGCGAAAGTGCACGACGAATGATGGTGCGGCTCACGCCGAAGATCTCGCCCAGTGCTTCTTCACTCAATTTGGTTCCGGGCGCCAGGCGTTGTTCGAGGATCGCCTCGAAGATATGCGCGTAGACGATATCGTCCTGGGTTCCGCTGCGACCGGCCTTGCCGGCACGCGGTTGTTTCTTGAGAGGTTGCAACTGTTCGTTCATGGGCACTCGGGTTTGGAGAACGGCGGCGAATTAACGGTGATACGGCAGCTTCAGGGTAATACGGCAACAACGGGTCGCTGGCAAGTATCACCTAAAAACAACGCACATTGTACACAACCCAGTACGCCAACACACTGTACGGCTGTTTGCGGTGTCGGCTGTATTGCAATGCCTTGTCACGTTTGAGTTTAGGCTTGAATCCGCTATTTCTCCGGTAAAAGGAACACCCCCCACATGTCCAACGCCACCCACGCGCCTTTGCGCCCGCTGGCCGACACTTCCGCATCCGCCGTCGTCGCCGGCTTTATCGCCATGATGACCGGCTACACCAGCTCCCTGGTGCTGATGTTCCAGGCCGGACAAGCCGCCGGTCTGACCAGCGCACAAATTTCTTCGTGGATCTGGGCGATCTCCATCGGCATGGCGGTGTGCAGCATTGGCCTGTCGCTGCGCTACCGCACACCGATCACCATCGCCTGGTCCACACCCGGCGCGGCGCTGTTGATTACAAGCCTGGGTGGCGTGAGTTACGGCGAGGCCATCGGCGCCTTCATCACGTGCGCCGTGCTGGTGACGATCTGCGGGATGACCGGCAGCTTTGAAAAGCTGGTCAAACGCATCCCCGCATCGTTGGCGGCGGCATTGCTGGCCGGGATTCTGTTCAAGATCGGCAGCGAGATTTTTGTCGCCGCACAGCATCGCACCGGCCTGGTACTGGGGATGTTTTTCACTTATCTGATCATCAAGCGCCTGTCACCACGCTATGCGGTGCTGGCCGCGCTGATCATCGGCACGCTGCTGTCGGGGTTGATGGGCCTGCTGGACTTCAGCGGCTTTCATCTGGAGGTGGCGACACCTGTGTGGACCACGCCGCACTTCTCGCTGGCGGCGACCATCAGCATCGGTATCCCGCTGTTCGTGGTGGCGATGACTTCGCAAAATATGCCCGGCGTTGCCGTGTTGCGAGCCGACGGCTACAACGTGCCCGCCTCGCCGCTGATCACTGCCACCGGCCTGGCCTCGCTGGTGCTGGCGCCCTTCGGCTCCCACGGCATCAACCTGGCGGCGATCAGCGCGGCGATCTGCACGGGCCCCCACGCCCATGAAGACCGCAACAAGCGCTATACCGCTGCGGTCTGGTGCGGTGTGTTCTATGGCATAGCGGGCGTATTCGGCGCCACGTTGGCGGCGCTGTTTGCGGCCTTGCCCAAGGAGTTGGTGCTGTCGATTGCCGCCTTGGCGTTGTTTGGCTCGATTATCAATGGCCTGAGTATCGCCATGAATGAACCGAAGGAACGCGAAGCGGCGCTGATCACCTTTATGGTCACAGCGTCAGGCTTTACCTTGTTTTCCATCGGTTCGGCGTTCTGGGGGATTGTGGCAGGGGTATTGACGCTGCTGATTCTGAACTGGCGCACACGCACTTGAGGGCATGGACGGCTTCAAGCACGCCGGCCATGTCTTGCGCGGGACGGTGTCAGTGGCGCAGAAGCTTGCGCAACGGCACACCGTCCTTCAACACCGGTGACTTGATCACGATGTAGCTGAAGTACTTGGAGATGCCGATGTTCTTGTCCAGCAAGCCCTCCACCACTTCCTGATAGTGCTGGATGCTGCGGGTCATGAAGCGCACCAGGTAGTCGTAGCCGCCACTGATCAAGTGGCATTCGAGCACTTCGTCCACCAGGCGGATGTTGGATTCGAACTTGGCGAAATCTTCACGCTTGTGGTCGCTGAGGGTGATTTCGGTGAATACCGTGACCGAATCGGTGATCTTGGCCAGGTTCAAATGCGCCTTGTAGCTGGAGATATACCCGGCTGACTCCAACCGCTTGACCCTCTGCAGGCACGGGCTTGCAGACAACCCAACGGCATCGGCCAGGCTGACGTTGGTCATCCGGCCGTCTTTTTGCAATTCCACCAGAATACTGATGTCGATCCGGTCCAGCTTGACGAGCCCTTCCATTGCGTACCTCTTGACTGCCGTTTGTAAGACAATCTTCTAGCAAGATCAGCGCCGTAACGACAACTGATGCTGAGCCACCAAGTCAGCCATGCTGTTGATGCAATAGTCGGCCGCGCACGGCACGGGCTGTCGAGCCCGCTGACGGCCGATCAGGCAGCGATCCAGCGCCAGGTCGGCGCCCACTGAAGGGCGGGTCACATGCAATACAGGCTGGACCTGCGGGCCTTGCTGGTCAAGCCATTGCTGGGCATCGACCAGTGAGATGAAATCGTCGGTTTCTATACCCAGGCGCTCGCACAACAGCCCACGGTCTTCGAAATTGCGGTCGCCACGCACCAGCAGGCGATAGAACTTGCGCAAGTACAGCATTGCCCCGGGCGCATCTTCGAACAGCGACCAGTTGCCTGCCGAACGAGCAAAGCTCATCCCCTCCTCCCAATTGGCCGCCAGCCCCCAGCGCTCAGCCAGTTGCCGATGGGCGAAACACAACATGCCGCTGACGCCAAGCTCGGCAAAACGTGGGTACAGGCCCGTGATCACCGTGTGGAACTCGGCCAGTACCTCTTCCCGAGGCGGCGGCTTGCCACCTCGGCTGTCGAGCAGCGGCTGCAACGCCGCCAGCACGCCCGAGTCGCGATCCACCAGCACACCATCACAATCGATCAGCAACGCGCGGTAATCGGTCAGTCCCATGCGGTTCAAGCCTCCAATGATGCAGTGTGGTCGTCCGTGCGCCATAACGGTTCACGGACGGTGCCGCCATCAGGTCCCGAGGCGGGCCCTGGCTCAGTTCAAGACCCGTGCCAAGGCCGCATCGAGAATCTGCACGGCCTCGTCGACCTGCGCCTCGGTCGCCACCAGCGGCGCGAGAAAACGCAGCACGTTGCGGTGCACGCCGCATTTGATCACCAACAAACCACCGGCGCGGGCTTCATCGATCACCCGTTGATTCAGCTCGGCATCCGGGGTGCGCGCCGAATCATCTTTGATCAGCTCGATCGCCAGCATGAAACCGGTGCCGCGCACATCACCAATCCGCGGGTAGCGCGCCTGCAAGCCCAGCAGGCCCTGGCGCAGGCGCTCGCCCAGCACTTGGCTGCGCGCCAGTAATTGCTCCTGTTCGAACGCCGTGATCACCGCCAGCGCCGCCGCGCACGCCAAGGCGTTGCCACCATAGGTGCCGCCCAGGCCACCGGGCAGCGGTGCATCCATGATGTGGGCCTTGCCCACCACGCCGGACAACGGCAAACCGCCGGCCAGGCTCTTGGCCACGGTCACCAGGTCAGGCTGGATCCCGGCGTGCTGGAAACCAAACCAGGTGCCGGTGCGGCCGAAACCGGTCTGGATCTCATCCAGGATCAGCACAATGCCGTGCTTGTCGGCCAACGCACGCAACGCCTGGAGAAACTCGGCCGGCGCCGAGAGGAAGCCGCCATCGCCCTGCACTGGTTCGATGATGATCGCCGCCACGCGCTCCGGGGCAACCTGGGTGGCCAGCAACTCATCCAGCGCCTGGAGCGCCAGCGCGCTGGTCACGCCGCGATAAGCATTGGGATAAGGGGTATGGAAAACCTCCGGCGCAAATGGCCCGAAGTTCTGTTTGTACGGCTGGCTCATGCCGGTGAGCGTGGTCCCCAGCAACGTACGGCCATGGAAACCGCCGCGAAAGGCGATGACCGCCGAACGATTGGTATGGGCGCGAGCGATCTTCACCGCATTCTCCACCGCCTCGGCGCCGGAGGTGAAAAACGCCGCCTTGTAATCATCCTCCCCACCGACCAGTTCACACAGGCGCTGGGCCAGGTCGAGATAAGGCTGGTACGCCACCACCTGGAAGCAGGCGTGGGAGACTTTCTGCAACTGGGCATGCACCGCCGCGACCACTTGCGGATGGTTATGGCCGATGTTCAACACGCCGATACCGCCGACGAAGTCCAGATAGCGCTTGCCTTCCACGTCCCACAACTCGGCGCCCTGGGCGCGATCGATCACCAGCGGGTGCGCGGTGATCAGGCCGCGAGGTACGAATTGATCGCGCTGGCGGAGCAAATGTGGGGTTTCGTCGACTCTGCTGTTCATGGCATTTCCCATTGTGAGACCGGCAACCTGAGACGGTTGCGATGCCACTCAGAGTACGACCTGGCGGAAACGAACTGCACCGAACTTGCCCCGTGAGAAATTCGGATCAACTGTTTTGCCCCTGTGTTTCAACAGATCCTGCGCCGTGCCTGGAGGATGATGAGGGCTACTTTCAACCCTGCGGAGATGCCCATGGCTCTGCTTTACAAATCCGACCCGGTACGCGGCGAGCGCTGGCAGGCACTTTTTGCCGAGCACGCACCGGACATCGAATGGCGCGCCTGGCCCGACATCGGCGACCCCGCCGAGATCGACTACCTGGCCGCCTGGCTGGCACCCGACGATCTCGAGCAACTGTTGCCCAATCTGAAAGTGCTGTTTGCGGTATCGGCCGGGGTGGATCAACTCGACCTCGCGCGTTTGCCGGCGCAGCTGCCCGTGGTGCGCTTGCTCGATCCCGGCATCACCCGCGGCATGTGCGAATACGCCAGTTGGGCCGTGCTCAGCCTGCACCGCGACATGCTGCGCTACCGCCAGCAACAGCTGGCGCGCTGCTGGCAGGCGCACCTGTTGCAACCGGCGGCGAACCGCCGCGTCGGTGTGATGGGCCTGGGCGCCCAGGCCCAGCAGATCCTCGCGACGCTGGCGCCGTTGGGGTTTGCCTTGTCGGGCTGGGCACGCAGCCCTCATCAGTTGCCGGGTGTGGAGTGTTTTGCCGGTGAGGCGCAATTGCCGGCGTTCCTCAACCAGTGCGATATCCTGCTGTGCGTGCTGCCGCTGACCGAGCAGACCCAAGGCATTCTCAATCGGCGCCTGTTCGCCCAACTGCCCAAGGGCGCCGCGCTGATCAACATGGGGCGTGGCGGGCACCTGGTGGAAGAGGATTTGCTGCAAGCCCTGGCCAGCGGGCAACTCAGCGGCGCCGTGCTGGATGTAGTGCAAGAGGAACCGGCGCCGGCGGACCATCCGTTCTGGGGCCACCCACAGATCCTGCTCACGCCCCATATTGCCGCGATGACCCAACCGGACAGCGCGTTTGCGGTGTTATTGGAAAATATTCGGCGGCATCAGTGTGGCGAGCCGATGCTGGGTGAGGTGGATCGCAGCAAAGGTTATTGATTGCACCCCTATCCGTTACCACGGCAACGGATAGGGGCCCCGGGCGTCGTCAGCGCACCAGCCTCTGGGTAATCGCCGCGCCCACTTCCTGGGTCGACGCCTTGCCGCCCAGGTCTGGCGTGATCAACCCCTCGGCAATCACCGCTTCGATCGCCTGCAGGATGGCGTCATGGGCCGCCCGATAGCGCGCATCACCATTGCCGAGGAAATCCAGCATCAGTGCCCCCGACCAGATCATCGCAATCGGGTTGGCAATATTCTGCCCGTAGATGTCCGGCGCCGAGCCGTGCACCGGTTCGAACAGCGAAGGAAAGCGGCGCTCGGGATCGAGGTTGGCCGACGGCGCAATGCCGATGGTGCCCGCACACGCCGGCCCCAGGTCCGACAAAATGTCGCCAAACAGGTTGGACGCCACGACCACGTCGAAGCGATCCGGCTGCAGCACGAAGCGTGCGCACAGGATGTCGATGTGCTGTTTGTCCCACGTCACCTCTGGGTAGTCAGCCGCCATCAGCGCGGCACGTTCATCCCAGTAAGGCATGCTGATGGAGATGCCATTGGACTTGGTCGCCGCCGTGAGCTTCTTGCGCGGCCGGCTCTGGGCCAGATCGAAAGCGAACTTGAGGATGCGATCGACGCCGCGCCGGGTGAATACCGACTCCTGCAACACGAACTCATGTTCGGTGCCTTCGAACATCTTGCCACCCACCGATGAGTATTCACCCTCGGTGTTTTCACGAATGACCACGAAATCGATATCACCCGGCTCGCGCCCGGCCAGTGGGCATGGCACGCCAGGAAACAGCCGGACCGGGCGGATATTCACGTACTGGTCGAAGTCGCGGCGGAACTTGAGCAGCGAGCCCCACAGCGAAATGTGATCCGCGACCTTGGCCGGCCAGCCCACGGCGCCGAAGTAAATGGCGTCGAAGTCCTTGAGCTGCTCGAACCAGTCGTCGGGCATCATCTGCCCGTGTTGCAGGTAGTAATCACAGTGGGCCCAATCGAACACTTCGATGCTCAGGTTCAGGTCCCAAACCCTGGCGGCCTGCTCCACTACCCGCAGCCCTTCGGGCAACACTTCCTTACCGATGCCGTCGCCGGCAATGGCGGCGATTCTGAATGCCTTGCTCATGGATCCTGCCTCACTCGTTCAACCCGCCAATGTGAAAAGCTTTGACTTCAAGGTACTCGTCCAGCCCGTACTTGCTGCCTTCGCGCCCCAGCCCCGATTGCTTGATGCCGCCGAACGGCGCGACTTCCATCGAGATAATCCCGGTATTGAGGCCCACCATGCCGAACTCGAGGGCCTCCCCAAAGCGCCACGAGCGCGCCAGGTTCTGGGTGAAATAGTAGGCGCCCAGGCCGTACGGAGTGGCGTTGGCCAGGGCCAGTGCCTGTGCCTCGTGGGTAAAGCGCATCAGCGGCGCCACCGGGCCGAATGTTTCTTCGTTGGCCAGCAGCATTCCTGCGTGAGCGTCGCCCAATACCGTGGGCTGCACGAACGGGCTGTCGTCAGTCGGGATTGCGCCGCACAACAACGTCGCGCCCTGGCTCAAGGCATCCTCGATATGCTGCGTCACTTTGGTGACCGCCGCCGGGTTGATCAACGGGCCAATGCTCACGCCCTCCTCCAGGCCGTGGCCGACCTTGAGTTTGTTCACCTCTTGCACCAGGCGCGCGGCGAAGCGCTCGTAAATACCGTCCTGCACCAGGATGCGGTTGGCGCACACACAGGTTTGCCCGGCATTACGAAACTTGCTGAGCATGACCCCCGCGACCGCCTGCTCGAGGTCGGCATCGTCGAACACCACAAACGGCGCATTGCCGCCCAGTTCCAGGCTCAACCGCTTGATGTGCTCGGCGCTTTGGCGCATCAGCAGGCGGCCGACGGCGGTGGAACCCGTGAAGGAAATCTTGCGCACGCTCGGGTTGCCGGTCAGTTCCGTGCCAATACCGGCAGGCAGCCCGGTGATCACGTTGAACACGCCGGCCGGGATGCCGACGCGCTCGGCCAGTACCGCCAGGGCCAGGGCCGACAACGGGGTGAGGTCCGATGGCTTGACGATGATCGGGCAGCCGGCGGCCAAGGCCGGCGCGCATTTACGGGTGATCATCGCATTGGGGAAATTCCACGGCGTGATAGCGGCACATACGCCCACCGGCTGCTTGAGCGTCAGCAGACGCCGGTCGCCGCTGGGTGCCGGCATGGTTTCGCCGTAGACCCTGCGCGCCTCTTCGGCGAACCACTTGACGAAGCCTGCGCCGTAGCGGATCTCGCCCTTGGCTTCATTGAGCGGCTTGCCCTGCTCGCGGGTCATGATCAGCGCCAGGTCATCGAGGTTATCGAGCATGGCCTGGTACCAGCGCTCCAGCAGCGCGGCGCGTTCGGCGGCCGGGCGCGCACGCCAGGCGGGCCAGGCACGCTCGGCGGCTTCGATGGCGCGGCGAGTGTCGACCGCGTCCATGGCCGGTACCCGGGCGAGCACCTGGCCGGTGGCAGGGTCGAGAACGTCCAGAGTGGCGCCGCTGTCGGCGGCGATCCATTGGCCATCGACATAGGCGAGTTCAGTAAGGAGGCTGGGGTCTTGCAGGCGAGTAGTGAGCATGGTCGGGTCCTGGTTCGAGACACGCTCCAGTCTAGGGAGGTGCCACGAACAAGGATGCCGAAAGCGTCGCGTGGGCAGCGTGGCCTGCTGAAATTGCGCCCAGGACGGCAGGCTCTGCTAGGCCTTCAATGAACCGAGCAGGCCGTGCAGGAACACCTCTCCAGCCTCCATCTGGCTGATCTCGATAAACTCATCGGGCTTGTGCGCCTGTTCGATCGAGCCCGGCCCGCACACCACCACCGGAACATCCAGGCGCTGCTTGAACAGGCCGCCTTCGGTGCCGAAAGACACCTTGGCAGCGCCCGTGTCCGGCGCGGCAAACTGCTTGAGAAAGCGCACCGCTTCGACGCTGGGATGGGTCTCCAGGCCCGGGTAGACGTTGAGGGTCTCGATCTCGATAGCCGCGACGCTCGACAGTTTCTTCGCCTCCTGCACGATCACTTCGGCCCGCTCGCGCAGTTGCTCCAGGAACTGCTCGAGGTCGTCGGCCGGCAAGTTGCGCACCTCGAAATCCAGGGTGCACAGGTTCGGCACGATATTCAGCGCCTTGCCCCCGACAATCTGCCCGACATGCACGGTGCTGTAGGGCACGTCGTAATCGCTGTCCTGGGCGCCATGGTGCTGCAACTGCTGCTGGCTCTCACGCAGCGCGGCGATAAAGTCGCAAGCCACATGGATGGCGTTCACCGAACGAGGCGCCAGCGACGAGTGCGCCTCCAGGCCACGGCAATAGGTGCGGTAGGAACCCTTGCCCTTGTGGCCCAGCACAAATTGCATGTTGGTCGGCTCGCCCACCACGCACAGAAACGGCCGTACCGGCGCCAGATGCAGCACATCCAGCAAGCGTCGCACGCCGACGCAGCCAATCTCTTCATCATGGGACAGGGCCAGTTGCAACGGGCGACTCAACGGGTAATCGGCCGCCTCGAGCATCGCGTCAATGGCCAGGGCGATAAAGCCCTTCATGTCGCAACTGCCACGCCCATAGATCCGCCCGTCCTGGACGGTGGCGGCGAACGCCGGAAAGGTCCAGGCCTGCCCTGCCGCCGGTACCACGTCGGTGTGCCCGGAGAGCAACACGCCAGGCTGGCCCTCGGGCCCGGTGCTGGCGAACAGGTTGGCCTTGCGCCCGCTGGCGTCCTTGACGATCAGCGACTCGATGCCGCGAGTCAGCAGCAGGTCGCGCACATACTCGATCAAAGCCATGTTCGACTCCGATGAAACGGTGTCGAACGCCAGCAGTTTTTTCAGGATATCCAGTACGCGAGGTTTCATCAGACCTGGCTCCGTTGCTGGGCAAAAAGGGCAAGGTGCCGACTCATACGCAGGCTCCCGAGGTTTCAATCACCCGGCCTTGCTGGGTCTTGAGCAACTGGGCAGCGTCATGGTGGCAGAGAATTTCACTGCCATTGTCCAAGACGCGCCGGCTGGGCGGCACGCTATTGCACAGGCCGTCAACGCGCATCGGGCAGCGATTGAGGAAGCTGCACAGTTGCAGCCCGCCGGCGTTTGCACCCACCGGCGGCAACGTGCCGCTGGTCGCGCCGCACGTTTCCAGCCAGCCCTGGCGCAATTCCGGCACCGAGTGAATCAACAGGTCGGTGTAGGGATGGAACGGTGGCTCGGCAAACGTCTGGCGGCTGCCGGCCTGGACCTTCCGGCCGCTGTACATCACCACAATGTCATCGCACAGCGCGCGCACGGTGGAGATGTCGTGGCTGATAAACAGGTAGGACACACCCAGTTCCTGGCGCAGGTCACGCAACAGTTCCAGGATCGCCGCCCCCACCACAGTATCCAGGGCCGAGGTGACTTCATCGCACAGGATCAGGTCCGGCTCGGCGGCCAGCGCCCGGGCCAGGTTGACCCGCTGCTTCTGCCCACCGGACAACTCGCTGGGGCGCCGGCCGGCCAAGGTGCGTGGCAGGCGCACCAGGTCAAGCAATTGCTCGGTGCGCTCGCGCAACGCCTTGCCCTTGAGGCCGAAGTACATTTTCAGCGGCCGGCCGATGATGGCGTCCACGCTGTGCATCGGGTTGAGCGCGGTGTCGGCGTTCTGGAACACCATCTGGATGCGTCGGAACTGTTCCGGCGTGCGCTCGGAAAGGCAGCCTCCGAGCGGCTGGCCGTCGAACGTGAGGCCACCCTGGGCGGGCGGCAACAACCCCGCGACCACCCGCGCCAGGGTCGACTTACCCGAGCCGGATTCGCCGATCACACCGATCGCCTGGCCCCTGCGCACGGTGAGGTCGATGCCTTCGAGCACACGGATCAGCGGCAGGCCCTGCGCATTTTTGTTGCCGTAGCCGGCCGTCAGGCCGCTGATGGTCAGCAGTGGCGTGTCTTCGGCGATGCCGGACGGCGGACGGATCGTCGCGTCCGGCTGCGCGGCCGCCAGCAGGCTGCGCGTGTAGTCATGCGCCGGGGCCTCGAGCAGCGGCGCGGTGGCGCTCTGTTCGAGAATCTGGCCATTGTTGAGCACCACGATACGGTCAGCCATTTGCGCCACGACCGCCAGGTCATGGGACACATACACCGCCGTCGCGCCGCGTTCGCGCACCACGCGCTTGAACGCCCGCAGCACGTCGATCTGCGTGGTCACATCCAGCGCCGTGGTCGGCTCGTCGAGCACCACCAGCAAGGGGTCGCTGATCAGCGCCATCGCCGCCATCACCCGTTGCAACTGCCCGCCGGAGACCTGGTGCGGGTAGCGTTGGCCGATGCGCTCCGGGTTGGGCAAGGCCAGGTCACGGAACAGACCGATCGCCTTGGCCTCCAACTCGACGCGGCTACCCAGCCCGTGGATCAGGGCGCCTTCTACCACCTGGTCGATGAGCTTTTTCGCCGGGTTGAACGCGGCGGCCGCACTCTGCGCGATATACGACACGCGGTTGCCGCGCAGCTTCTGCAACTGGCTTTCGCTCGCGGCCAGCATGTCGTGCTCGCCGACACGCACCACCCCGCCGGACAACCGACACCCACGTCGCGCGTAGCCGAGCAACGAAAGGGCAATGGTGGTCTTGCCGGAGCCGGACTCGCCGATCAACGCCAGCACCTGGCCCTGCTCCAGCGAGAAGCTCACGCCTTTGACGATTTCCACTTCGCCGTGCTCGCCACAGGCGACGACACGCAAGTCTTCGACACGAATCAATTCCGTCATTTCAATGGCCTCCCGCACGTCGACTGCGTCGGGAAGACAGATAGTCGATCAACAGATTCACGCCGATGGTCAAGGTGCCAATGGCCAGCGCCGGAATGACGATAGCCAACGCACCCTGGCTGAGGCCGCCGATGTTTTCGCGCACCAGCGAGCCGAGGTCGGCGTCCGGTGGCTGCACGCCCAGGCCCAGGAAGCTCATGCCGGCAAGCAATAGCACGATGTAGCCGAAACGCAGCCCCAGGTCGGTCAATACCGGGTTGAGCATGTTCGGCAGAATCTCCCGGCACGCCACATACAGCCGGCCCTCGCCGCGGGTACGCGCAACCTGCACGTATTCCAGGGTCTCGATGTTCACCGCCATGCTGCGCGCGACGCGGAACGAGCCGGGGATGTAACTGATCACCGCCGTGCAGATCAGCAGCGTCACCGACGAGCCGAATGCCGAGACCATGATCAGCGCGAACATTTTGCTCGGGATGGAAATGAAGGCATCCATGATGCGGCTGAGGATTTCGTCCAGCCACTTGGGCGACACCACCGACACCAGCGCACACAAGGTGCCCAAGGTACTGGCCAGCACCGCCGCCACCAGGGCCAGGCCGACGGTGAAGCGGGCGCCGACCATCACGCGGCTGAGCATGTCGCGGCCCAGGTAGTCGGTGCCGAACGGATGAGCCAGGCTGAAGCCGTCGAAGACGTTATCAGACACCACTTCGCCCACCGGGTGCGGCGCCAGCCAGGGGCCGACCAGCGCCAGCAGTAACCAGGCCAGGCACACCACGCCACCCAGCAGCCCCAGCCAGGACGGGCCGCTGGACGCTTTGGCCAACGCCAGGGCGGAGGAAGCAGGCTTGCCTTTCGCAATGAGCATATTCATTGGTTTCTCAGCCTCGGATTGGACAGGATGGCGCACAGGTCGGCGATTAACACCAGGCCCAGATAGGCCGCGCAGAACAGCATGCTGCACGCCTGCACCAACGCCATGTCGCGGTTGGTCACGGCATCGACCATCAAGCTGGCGATGCCGGGATAGTTGAAGATGGTTTCGACGATCACCACACCGCCCAGCAAATACGAGAGGCTCAGGGCGATGGCATTGGCAATCGGGCCGATCGCATTGGGCAACGCATGGCGCAGCACAATGCGGATCGGGCCGACGCCTTTGAGACGCGCCATTTCCACATAAGGGCTGTCGAGCTGATCGATCACTGCCGCGCGGGTCATGCGCGCCATTTGCGCGACGATCACGCAGCACAGCGTCATCACCGGCAAGGCATAGGTGCGCATGAACTGCCAGGGGGAGCTGATATCACTCGCATAAGACAGCGACGACAGCCACCCCAGGTTCACCGCAAAAATCAGCACCGCCAGGGTCGCCACCAGAAACTCCGGCACCGCGACCATGGCCAGGGTGATAAAGCTCAGGATGTTGTCGATGCGCCCGCCCCGCGCCATGGCAGAACCGATACCCAGCACCATGGCCACCGGCACCGACACCAAAGCCGTGGCACTCGCCAGCATCAAGGTGTTGGGGGCCCGGCCGCCCATCAATTCGCTGACGGGCATGGCGCTGGAGGTCGACATGCCGAGGTCACCGCTGAGCAGGCTCATCAACCAGTGCAGGTAGCGCAGCACACCGGGCTGGTCGAGCCCCAGTTTCAGGCGCAATGCCGCCACCTGTTCCGGGGTGGCGAACTGGCCCAGGGACTGTTGCGCCGCATCCCCCGGCAGTACCGCCGTGATCGCGAACACGACCATGGACACGATCAACAACGTCACGGCCCCGGCGCCGATGCGCCGCCCGATCAACCACAGTGTAGTGCTATTCATCGTCCTGCCCTCGCGGTGCTCAAGCGTCCAGCCAGACTTGCTCGGCAAACATGTAGCCCATGAAACCACCGAGCGGATTGGCTACGTAGCCCTTCACACGCTTGTCCACGCCATCGATGTTGCTGATGAACACGGGCACCCCGATGCCGCAGTGGTCGTGCACCAGCGCCTGCATGTCGTGGTACATCTGGGTGCGCTTGGCGTCATCGGTTTCGGCACGGGCCAGCAACAGCAACTGGTCGAACTGATCGTTCTGCCAGCCCGACTCGTTCCAGGGCGCCTTGGACTGGAAGAACTGCGAGAACATCACGTCGGCGTTCGGCCGTGGGTTGATGTTGCCGAAACTCAACGGGTGCTTCATCCAGTGGTTGGACCAGTAGCCATCGGTGGGCAGGCGGTTGACGTCAAGCTTGAGCCCGGCCTGTTTGGCCGATTGTTGCAACAACACGGCGATGTCCACCGAACCGGTCGCGGCCGGCGAAGCCACCAGCGGCATGGTGATGCTTTCCATGCCGGCTTTCTTGAGCAGGAACTTGGCCTTTTCCGGGTCGTATACGGTTTGCGGCAGGTCGCTGTTGTAGTAGCGCGCGCCCGGCGAAATCGGGTGGTCGTTGCCGACAACCGCATAGCCGCGGAACACGGCGGACTTGATCTGTTCGCGGTCCAGCAGCAGCTTCATGGCCTGGGTGAATTCCGGGCTTTTGCCGGGCATCTGGTCCTGACGAATGATCAAGTCGGTGTAGTTGCCCGACGGCGCATCGACGACCCGGTGCTTGGGGCTGGCGCTGATGCGCGTGGTCGAACGCGGGTTGACTTCGTTGATCATGTGCACGTCACCCGACAGCAGCGCGTTGATCCGCGATGGCTCATCGGCGATGGCAATGAACTCGATCTCATCGAGGTAAGGCAGGCCCGGCTTCCAGTAGTTCTTGTTACGCACGGCAATCGAACGCACACCGGGCTTGAATTCGCCGACGGTGAACGGCCCGGTGCCAATGCCTTTGTTGAAATCGGTGGTGCCCTCCGGGACGATCAAGAGGTGCGACACCGCGAGGATCGACGGCAGCTCGGCGTTGGGCGCGCTGAGGCGGATCTGCACTTCGTTCGGCCCACTGGCCTTGATCTCGGTGAACTGCTCCACCAGCGCCATGACTTTGGAACCCGTCAACGGGTCCTTATGCCGGCTCAGGGAGAACACCACGTCGGCGGACGTCAGCGGCTTGCCGTTGTGAAAGGTCACGTCCTTGCGCAGCGTGATGGTCCACAGCGTGGCGTCGACATTGTCGATGCGTTCGGCCAGCTCCAGGTGCGGGGTCATGTGGCTATCGAAGCGCGTCAGGCCGTTGTAGAACATGTATTGGCGCGCATAGTCGGTAGACAACGCGCCCTTGGCCGGGTCGAGGGTGTCGGCGGTAGACGTGGACATACCGGCCACGCGGATCTTGCCGCCCGGCTTGCCCTTGCCTTCGGCCGGTGCTTCATCGGCCCACAATTTGCCGGCCGTACCGAACAAGCTGCCCGCACCGGCCGCCGCTACACCGGCGAGGCCGAGCATTTGCAAGGCATTGCGCCGCGACATGCCGCGATTGAGGCTTTCGAATACCCGCAGGCTCTCTTCACCGGAGATGAGCGAGGGCGTGGTCTTGTTGTCTGTCATGGCAAGGCTACCTGTCGAAAATTAAAAGGTTCGAGTGCTCACGGTTATCCGGAGCGTTCTGGAAACACACACGACGGTGAGGCAACAGCGGCAACTCAGTGTAAGTAGTCCTGAAAGCGGTAATAGGCGCCCACGAACGGCAGGAACCAGGGTTTGCCGAAATGCCCGGGTATCGCCGGCCATTCGAGTTCACGCCACGGGTTCGCCGCGGCATTGCCGGCCATCACCTCGGCCATCACCTGGCCCATGTGCACTGACATCTGCACCCCATGGCCGCTATAGCCCATGGAATGAAACACGCCGCCATGTTGCCCGGCACGTGGCAGGCGGTCGGAGGTCATGTCCACCAGGCCGCCCCAGCAGTAATCGATCTTCACCTGGGCCAACTGCGGAAACATGTTCAGCATCGCGGCCCGCAGTACCTTGCCGCTCTTGGCATCCGACACGCTGTTGGACATCGCAAAGCGTGCACGCCCGCCGAACAGCAGACGGTTATCCGGGGTCAGGCGAAAGTAATTGCCGATCATGCGGCTGGTCACATAGGCGCGGTGCTGCGGCAATAGCTGATCGATGAGCGCCTGGGGCAACACTTCGGTAACGATGACAAAACTGCCCACCGGTACGATGCGTCGGCGATACCAGCCAAGCCCACCGTGCTGGCAGGCACCGCTGGCCAGCAACACTTGACCGGCGTGCAGCGAGCCGCGCGCGGTGTTGACTTGATAACCACCGGCCTGCGCTTTCCAGTCATTGACCAGCGTGTGCTCATGGATCATCGCGCCGCGTCGCGCCGCCGCCTCGGCCAGGCCCACACCAAAACGCCCGATGTGCATTTGCACGCCATTGCGTTGCAGCAAGCCGCCGTGAAACTGCGCCGAATGGACTTCGGCTCGGGTCTGGCCGGCGTCGAGCAACTCGACATCAGCGTCGACTTCACGGCGGATCAACTCGCAGGTGCGCGCCAACCCTTCGTAATGCAGGGGCTTGGCCGCCAGCTTGAGCTTGCCGTTGCGCACCATGTCGCAGGCGATCTGCTCCTGGTCCACCAACGACACCACGGTCTGCACTGCGCTTTCATAAGCCTGGTAATAGTCCCGCGCCTTGGCGGCTCCGAGGCTGGCATGCAGCCCGGCATAATCCTGGGCCACCCCGGTATTGCATTGCCCACCGTTGCGCCCCGAGGCTTCGCCGACCACCCGCCCGGCATCCAGCACCACCACACTGGCGCCGCGCATGGCCAACGCCCTGGCCGCCGACAGGCCGGTAAACCCGCCACCGACCACCGCCACGTCGACCTGCCTGGGCAGGTCACCCAACTGCGCGCCGGTGAAGGCGGGTGCGGTGTCGAGCCAATAGGATTCACTGCCCATGTTTAACCTCGTACGCCGATGACGTTGGTGTTTACAGACCGACCAGGCCCGGCAAGCCACCGATATCGGTGATCTGCTGGTAGCCAAAGGCGGCATTGCCTGCGGCTTCATGTCCGCGGGCAACAAACGCCTTGTGCTTGATCTTCATGTCGTGGGCCGACATCAGGTCGTAACGGAAGCTGGACGACACATGCAAGATGTCTTCCGGCCCGCAGCCGAGGTTGTCGAACATGAATTCGAACGCTTGCAAGCGTGGCTTGTAGGCTTGGGCCTGCTGGGCGGTGTACACCTTGTGAAACGGCGCACCGAGCTTTTCGACGTTGGACATGATCTGACTGTCCATGGCGTTGGAGAGAATCACCAGGGGAATCTTGTCGGCGATCTTCGACAGGCCGGCCGGCACGTCCGCATGGGGACCCCAAGTCGGCACGGCGTCGTAATACAGCTGACCTTCTTCACGATAGTCGATGCCCCAGCGCTTGCAGGTACGTGCCAGGGCGGTCTTGAGAATTTCGTCGTACGGCCGCCAGTCGCCCATCACCTGATCAAGGCGGTAGGCGGCAAAATCCTTGACGAACTGATCCATCTGCTCAGGCGCGATGCGGTCCGCGAACAGCTCGCGGGTCAGCGGGCCCATCTGGAAGTTGGTCAGCGTACCGTAGCAGTCAAACGTAATGAATTTGGGACGAAGAAAGCTCATGGGGGTGCGGTCCTGGAGTCAGTGGAAGGTGGCAAGCATTCGCGGCTCTGACGGCGCGTCGGCCTCGTTGCAGCACAGCTTCATTACACCACTGTGAAATCAGCAGATGGCGTCAAAAAAGCGTCCGCCTCAATACAAAGCACCGTTTTTGCCGCCGGCGCCAGCAGAGTTTGCGGCGCGCTCCAGGCTTGGGCGAAGCCCGTATTCATGCGCTTTAATGGGCCTTTTTGGGCACGAAGGCTCAAGGCTGGGGGCGACCAGCGGCAGAATGTGTGGTGGACAACCTTTCTATAAAGAAGCGCTGCGTGCACAGCGCTGGACAGGTCCATCAGCCGTGAGGCATTTGCTGCTGAGCACCCCCTCCGATTTGGTAGTAACTATGGTGGCGTTACCCTCCCGCACGGCAAATCTACCGAATGCTGCGCACCCTCTTGCCAGCCCGCAAAGCAGGTGGGATACAGGCGTTTCAACGACCCTCAACCCGTGCTCAACGGAGGCCCGCCATGGCTGCCCTGCCACACCCTGATTACCTCTATCGCTCAATGACGGTCGCCGACCTCCCAGCCGCCCATGACCTGTCGGTGCAACTCAAATGGCCACACCGCCTGGAAGATTGGGCGATGCTGCAACGGGTCAGCGATGGTTTTGTGGTACTCGACAGTGAGCGCCTGATCGGCTCGGCGTTCGCCTGCCCCCAGG
Source organism: Pseudomonas sp. R19M (assembly GCF_050312585.1). Taxonomy (NCBI): domain Bacteria; kingdom Pseudomonadati; phylum Pseudomonadota; class Gammaproteobacteria; order Pseudomonadales; family Pseudomonadaceae; genus Pseudomonas; species Pseudomonas sp. R19M. The sequence goes on along the minus strand of NZ_JBNPJV010000073.1, from coordinate 2,948 downwards.
GTGATTACACAACGATCGGCCTGGTGATCGTCAGCGACGACTATCAGGGCAAGGGCATCGGCCGACGCTTGATGGAAATGGCCCTGAAGGCCTGCCGAACCAGCACGCCACTGCTCAACGCGACCCTGGCCGGCGCACCGCTTTATGCCAGCCAGGGGTTTGTCGAATTTGGCTATGTGCAGCAGCATCAAGGTCAGGTGCAGGTTCCCGAACTGACCGCTCTGGCCGCAGGCGAAACCTGCCGCACGCTGAATGCCGATGATCATGCCGCCCTGATCGACCTGGCCAGCGCCGGTAGCGGCCTGGACCGCCGCGAGATCCTGCGCGACCTGCAAGTGGAGCACGCGGTAGGCATCGAACGCGACGGCCAGTTGCGCGCGATTGCACTGCTGTACCCCTTTGGTCGCGGGCGCTGCATCGGCCCGGTAGTGGCCGAGACGCTCGAGCAGGCCAAGCACCTGATCGGCACGCTGCTGGCCGAGGTACCGGACGCCTTTGTGCGCATCGATATCCCGGCCGAATGCGGCCTCAACGACTGGCTCGAGCAGGCCGGTTTGAAGTGCGTCGACAAGGTTGCACGCATGGCCAAGGGTGAACCGCCCAAAGCCCGCGCAGGCATACATGCATTTGCCCTGATCACCCAAGCCGTCGGCTGATTTCTCCTGGAGTATTGCCCATGTTCCCCCCCCGTATCCTTATGCTCGCTCGCGCTGACGGCAGTCCTGTCGACACGCCCTTGCGCAACGCGGCCCTGAGCACGCTCGACCCCTTCGGCGACACCCGCCGGCTGGCCTGGCTGAGCGACGACGGCGTGTCTGCCGGCCTGGTCGCGTTCAGCGGCGAAGCGGTGATCGAAGACTTCCCCCACAGCGAAACGCTGGTGATTCACGCAGGCTCAGTCCTGCTGCACAGCGCCGAGCAGACGTTGGAACTGGGCGTCGGCGACAGCGCGGTCATCGGCCGTGGCACCCGCCTCACCCTGCAGGCGACTCCAGGCACCTGCTGGGCCTTCTGCGCCGTGGACCTCGCCGACGCCCCGCTGCGCCCCGGCCTGACCTGGCTCGATCCGCGTGCCCAGCTCAACCCGTCAGCCGCACCCGACACACACATCCTGATCGGCCCTGCGCCGCAATGCCGCGCCAACAACCTGTTCGACGACGCCAGCACCGAACTGCGCGTCGGCATCTGGGACTCGACGCCCTATGCCCGCCACGGCCGCCCGCACAAGCTGCACGAATTGATGTACCTGATCGAAGGCAACATGACGCTTCAGGACGCTGAGGGTGTCGATCTGACGGTCAACACCGGAGACACCGTGTTCGTCGCCAAAGGCGCGCCCTGTGCCTGGCGCGGCTCGGTGTATGTGCGCAAGGTTTACGCGGTGAAATAAGTTCGCAACGCCCGTTATCGCTCCAGGGAGCCCGTTGAACATGACTACACACTCTTCGAACCACCCCAGCGTCGATGCCCACGTATTGGCCAGGTTCTACATCAATGGCCAGTGGGTTTCGCCGGCTGTTCCGGCCAGCCTCGGGGTGATCAACCCGGCCACCGAACAGGAGGTGGCGCAGGTGGCGCGCGGCACCGCCGAAGATGTCGATCGCGCCGTTGCAGCGGCGCGTGAGGCGTTTCCCGGTTGGGCGGCTTGCGCCCCTGCGGAGCGCGCCCGCGTACTGGGCAAGATCCATACGCTGATCCTGGAACGCAAGGAAGAGCTGGCCCAGGCGCTGTGCCTGGAGATGGGGGCGGCGATAGGTTTCGCACGGGCCATGCAGGTGCCACTGGCGGCCGAACACGTGCGCGTCGCACGTGATCTGTTGGCCGACTATCGCTTCCAGACGCTGGAAGGCAGCACCGCGATCGAGCGCGAACCCATCGGCGTATGCGGGCTCATCACCCCGTGGAACTGGCCGCTGTACCAGATCACCGCCAAGGTTGCCCCGGCGATTGCCGCCGGCTGCACCGTGGTGCTCAAACCCAGCGAACTGTCGCCGCTGAGCGCGTTGCTGTTCGCCCAGTTGGTGCACGATGCCGGCCTGCCGCCCGGGGTGTTCAACCTGGTCAATGGCAGTGGCCACGAGGTAGGCGCCGCCATGGCGGCGCACGCTGACATCGATATGATTTCCATCACCGGCTCCAACCGCGCCGGCGCGCTGGTGGCGCAAGCGGCCGCGCCGACGGTGAAACGCGTGACCCAGGAGCTGGGCGGCAAGTCGCCGAATGTGCTGCTGCCCGATGCAGACTTTGCCAAGGCCGTGCCGCTGGGCGTGATGTCGGCATTTCGCAACGTGGGGCAATCCTGCAGCGCACCGACGCGGATGATCGTGCCCCGGAGCAGGCTGGCGGAAGTCGAAGCGCTGGCAGCGGCCACCGCCAATGGCATCGTCGTCGGTGACCCGCAGTCGGAGGACACCGTACTCGGCCCGATTGCCAACCAGGCACAGTTCGAGCGTGTCCAGAGCATGATCGAAGCCGGCATCGCCGAAGGCGCGAAACGGGTCTGCGGTGGCCCCGGGCGCGTACCGGGCTTTGACAAAGGCTTCTATGCCCGCCCGACCGTGTTTTCCGATGTCGCGAGCAGCATGCGCATCGCCCAGGAAGAAATTTTCGGCCCGGTGCTCTGCATCATCGCGTATGACAGCCTCGATGAAGCCGTCGCCATCGCCAATGACACGGTGTACGGGCTGGGCGCGCATGTGCAGGGGCAGGACATCCAGCTTGCGCGTGCCGTGGCGTCGCGCATTCGCGCCGGGCAGGTGCACCTGAACCATCCGGCCTGGGACCCGATGGCGCCCTTTGGCGGTTATAAACGTTCGGGGAATGGCCGCGAGTATGGCGTGCAAGGTTTTGAGGAGTACCTGGAGACCAAGGCCATTGTCGGATTCGGTGCCTGATATCCACTGTAAACAAGAGGGGGCTTGCTCCCGATAGCAGAGAGGTCAACTGAC